>NZ_BAAAYN010000040.1 GCF_039536245.1 Cryptosporangium minutisporangium
GCGACCCGCGTGCTCAGCCCGCGGCGCGGCGTAGCTCGGCCGGTGACTCGCCGAACGCGGCCCGGAACTGGCGGGCCAGGTGCGTGACGTCGAGCAACCCCCAGCGGGCCGCGATCGCCGCCGTGCTGCGCCCGGCCAGCGCCGAGTCGAGCAGGTCCCGGCGGATGCGCTCGAGACGCTGGCGGCGGATCCACGCCGCCGCGGTGAACCCCTCCTGCGCGCACGCCTTGTGGACCTGCCGCACCGAGACCGCGAGCGATGCCGCGATCGACTCCACGCAGAGCCCCGGGTCGCCGAGGTTCGCCAGCGCGTGCGCGCGGATGCGGTCGGCGAGCGTGACGCGGTGCGGACCGGCGGCGGGGGAGAGCCCGGCGTAGACCGCGAGCATCATCGACGTCAGGGCGTCGGCCAGGTGCAGCGCGGCCAGCTGCGTGGTGCCGGGGTCGGCGTCGGAGCAGCGGGTGAGCTCCTCGACCAGCAGTGCCAGCGCCCGTCCCGGTCCGGACTCCGCGGGAACCGGGATCGCGGTCCGCTCGCTGATCGGACGGGCGTGCGGCCAGAGGCGGTCCCGCGGCACGGCGACGATCACCGCGTCCCAGGCTCCGTCGGACGCGCTCTCACTGAACAGCTGATACGGACGGGTGGTCTCGTACGCGACGAGATGCCCCGCCGGGACGACGCACCGCCGCCCGTCCTGCTCCAGGCGGCTGGTGCCGCGCCGCTGCCAGGCCAGCTTCACGAACTCCGGATCGGTGGAGGTGAGGAGCCGGCCGGTGCGGGTGACCGCGGTCGGCGTCGTGCGCAACTGCGCGACGAGCAGGCCGTCGGCGCGGACGCTGCGCAGCGCGCCGGAGAACCGGGCTCCGCCGGTCGGGCGGATCTGCACCGGAGCGCAGGTGAGCGAGATCGCCTCCTCGAAGCGCGCCAGCGAGGTCTTCTCGACCGGCGGCCGATGACCCCGCTCGACCTCGGAGAAGGCCGGAGAGCGAAAGGAGTTCATCGCACCGGCTCGATTCTTCCGGTCACCTCGCCGAGGCTCAGCCGGGTGCCGTCCGGGCCGGGAGCGGTGGCGCTGATCGTCACGACGTCTCCGTCCTCGAGGAACGTGCGGGTAGTGCCGTCCGGGAGAGCCAAGGGCTCGGCGCCGTTCTCCGACAGCTCGATCAGCGAGCCCCGCTGATTCCGCTCGGGACCGCTGACCGTCCCGGAGGCGAACAGGTCACCGGTTCGCAGGCTCGCGCCGTTCACGGTGAGGTGGGCGAGCTGCTGGGCGGGCGTCCAGTAGAGCGGAGCGAACGGAGGGTTACTCACGATCGCGCCGTTCAGTCTCACCTCCAACTGGAGGTTGAGGCTCCACCGCTCCTTCCGGTCGTCCAGGTACGGCAGTAGCTCCTCGTCGCGCAGCGGCGGGTCCGTTCGAGCGGCCTCCAGCGCGGCGAGCGGCACCACCCACGGCGACACCGATGTGAGGAACGACTTGCCGAGGAACGGCCCGAGCGGCACGTACTCCCAGGCCTGCAGGTCGCGCGCGGACCAGTCGTTGACCAGGCAGACGCCGAAGACGTGCTCGGTGAAGGCGCCGACCGGCACCGGCTCGCCGAGGCGCGACGGGACGCCGACCACGAAGCCCACCTCGGCCTCGATGTCCAGCCGCCGGGACGGGCCGAACGTCGGCACCTCGTCCGCCGGTGCCTTGCGCTGGCCGGACGGCCGGACCACCGGGGTACCGGACAGCTGCACGGTGCCCGCCCGGCCGTGGTACCCGATCGGGAGGTGCTTCCAGTTCGGCGTCAGCGGCGGCGAGCCGGGGCGGAACATCCGGCCGAGGTTCTCCGCGTGGTGCTGGGAACTGTAGAAGTCGACGTAGTCCGCGACGTCGATCGGCAGGTGCAGCGTTACGGCGTCCCGGGGTACCAGGTGGGGTTCGACGGTCGCCCGGTGCCAGGCGTCGGTGAACCACTCGGTCAGCCGAGCGCGTACGGCCGCCCAGGCGGCCGGGCCCTGCGCCAGGAACGCGTTGAGGGTTCCGGTCGCGTGGACCGGGTCGCCGGTGACCGCGGCCAGGTCCAGCACCGCGTCCCCGATCGCGACGCCGGTCCGCGGCGCAGCGCCCGGCGTCGAGAACACCCCGTAGGGCAGGTTGGAGACGCCGAACCCGGTGTCGGCCGACAGGTCCAGCCACGTCATGAGGGAATCCGATCGGAGAGGGACAGCAACCCGAGGGCGACCAGGTCGTCGACCGGCTCCTGCACGCTGCAGGTACCGAACGCGGTGAAGACGCCGCGGGCGCGGGCAGCGCGCTCCGGCGTCCAGGCCCGCACCGCCGCCGCGACACCGTGGCCGTCGCTCTCCCCGAGCAGCGCGGCGACGTCGTCGGCGGACGCACCGTCGACGAGCGCGGACACCGCCAGCAGCACGTTGAGGAAGCCGTGGTGCCGGAAGCCGGTCACCGGATCGGTGTGCCGGACGGCGTGGTGCAGGCCCGCCGTGCACTTCACCGCGACGCCCCGGGTGACACAGGCGCGCAGGGCCCCGGCGAGCTCCGCCGGCGAGGGGAACGCGTCGGCGCGGAGGCCGCCGGTGCGGAGCTTGGCGCGGTAGCGGGAGACGGCGAGCACGTCGAGGACGGCGCCGCGCCCCGCGCCCCGGGGGACCCCGACGCCCGCCGGGACGGCGTCCGGAAGCAGGTCGTCGAGGGCGGTGACCGCGCGCCGGACGTCGGCCGCAATCGGAACCTCGACGGCGGCGAGGGTGAAAGCCGGGTGCGCGAGCACCCGACCGACCGCGGACGGCAGGTCGCCCGGCGCCGCGATGACCGAGACGGCGAACGGCGCGTCGCCGGACACGTGCGCGGACAGCTCATCCAGCCGGGCCGCGGGCACGACGAACGGCCCGACCAGCGCCCCGAGGCGCGCGCGCAGTTCCCGGTGCGCGGGAACTGCGCGCGCCATCGGTGCGTCGCCGGGCGGGAAGAGGGCCGCGTCGTCGAAGAAGCCGTCGAACGGGCCGCGGCGGCTCGCGGTCGGTGCGGTCATGAGGCGGGACCTCGGCCCGACCAGGTCCAGGCGTAGCGTCCGTCGTCGGCGGCGAGGCCGGCTTCGCCGAGGTCGAGCGGGCGGAACGTGTCGACCATGACGGCGGTCTCGTCGAAGAAGTCGACGCCGAGCGAGCGTTCGACGGCGCCGGGCTGCGGGCCGTGCGCGTGCCCACCCGGATGCAACGAGATCGACCCGACGCCGATCCCCGAGCCCTTACGGGCCTCGTAGTCGCCGTCGACGTAGAACATGACCTCGTCGGAGTCGACGTTGGAGTGGTAGTAGGGCACCGGCACCGCGAGCGGGTGGTAGTCGACCTTGCGGGGCACGAAGTTGCAGATGACGAAGTTCGAGCCTTCGAAGACCTGATGGACCGGCGGTGGCTGGTGGATCCGTCCGGTGATCGGCTCGAAGTCGGCGAGGTTGAACGCGTACGGGTAGAGGCACCCGTCCCAGCCGACGACGTCGAACGGGTGCTCGGGCAGCACGTGGACCGTGCCGCCGCCGCGGTGCTTGACGTACACCTCGACGTCGGTGCCCTCGGCCAGCAGCGGTTCGGTCGGCCCACGCAGGTCGCGTTCGCAGTACGGGGCGTGCTCGAGGAACTGCCCGTACCGGGACAGGTAGCGCTTCGGTGGTGCGATGTGCGAGGACGCCTCGATCGCGTAGGTGCGGAGCGGTTCGTCGCCGGTCGGGAGCCAGCGATGGGTGGTGGTGCGGGGGAGGACGACGTAGTCGCCGGTGCCGACGGTCAGCGCTCCGAAGACCGTCTCGACGGTGGCCGAGCCCCGTTCGACGTAGACGCACTCGTCGCCGATCGCGTTGCGGTAGTAGGGCGAGGGCAGCCCGGAGACCGCGTAGGAGATCCGCACGTCGGCGTTCCCGAGCACGAGGCGCCGGCCGGTGACCGCGTCGACGTTCTTGTACTCCTCGCCCGGGAACAGGTCGTGCAGCCGCAGGTGCCGGGGCACCAGCGGGGCGTTCGGCGTCAGCGTCTGGTCGGGCAGCCCCCACGGCCGGGCGTCGACGATCGCGGACGGGATGCCGCGGTGGTAGAGCAGCGCGGAGTCGGAGGAGAAGCCCTCCTCGCCGACCAGCTCCTCGGAGTAGAGGCCTCCGTCGGGGCGGCGGTGCTGGGTGTGGCGCTTCGGCGGGATGCTGCCCACCTGCCGGTAGAAGGTCACGCGAAGGCCTCCTCGTAGGTGCGTCCGAGCACGCGGCGGAGTGCGGTGGTCAGCTCGGCTGCGGTGGTGACCACGGCGGCGACGTGGGCATCGGGACGCAGCAGCCAGATCTCGTCCGGCCGGGCCGCGAGGGCCTCCCGGAGCGTCGGTCCGGCGTCCAGCTCGTCGATCCGATGCACGGTGACCGGCGGCTCGACCGCGGGCACCGGCGCCGCGGAGCCGACCAGCACGGTGAGGCCCTCCCGGGCCAGCTGACGCAGGCGGGTGACGTCCGGCCGCCCGGCGACGGTGACCGGACAGTCCGGAACGAGGATCCCCGGTGCCGGCACCGGCACGTCCCCCCGAGCCGGGCGGCCGGGGAAGGGGCGGCGCGGATCCGGTGTGGTCAGCGGCGAGTCGACGTACCAGTACGGCTCGGCGAGCCGCCCCGAGTCGACCTGCGCCCTGGCCGCGGGATCGTCCGCCGCGCGCTCCAGGACGCGGCGACGGTGCTCCGCCTCGGCGGGCGACCCCGGTACCAGGAACCGCATCGTCGCGGACGTGACGTCGAGGTTTTCGCACGCGGCCGCGTGCCGCTCGTCGTGGTAGGACTCGAGCAGTTCCTCGGGCGCCCAGCCGCGCAGGACGAACGCGAGCTTCCAGGCGGCGTTCTCGGCGTCCAGCACCCCCGAGTTGAGGCCGCGGGCGCCGAACGGCGAGACCAGGTGGGCGCCGTCGCCGGCGACCAGGACCCGCCCGACCCGCATGCGGTCGACGACGCGGGAGTGGAACCGGTAGACCGATTTCCAGACGATCTCGTACGGGCGGTCGCCGAGCACTTGCCGGATCCGCCGGTCCAGGCCGCCGGAGGCCTCCTCGGCCGCCACGTCGAACTCCGGCGGAACCTGCCAGTCGATCCGGTAGGTCGAGTCCGGGCACGGATGGATCAGCACCTGCCGGCCGGGGTTCCACTCCGGGTCGAAGTAGAACCGGCGCTCGGTCTCCCAGCCGGGCAGGTCGGTGCGGATGTCGCAGATCAAGAACGAGTCGTCGAAGCTCGCACCGTCGAACGTCAGCCCGAGCAGCGTCCGGAGCACGTCACCGCGGCCACCCGGGCAGGCCACCGCGTAGGAGCCGTGCAGCCGGGTGCCGTCGGTGACGGTGACCGTGACGCCGCCCTCGTCCTGGGTCAACCCCACCACGCGGTGCCCCCAGCGGACGTCGATGAGCGGCTGCGCGGCGATCGCGGCGTCCAGCAGCTCCTCGGTCTCGCACTGGGAGACGTTGACGAACGGCGGGAACGGGGACTTGCCCCGGTCGGCGAAGCGGACGCTGAACAGCTCGCGGTCGCGGTGGAAGGTGCGGGCCGTCGTCCAGGTGACGCCGCGCCGCGCGATCTCCGCGCCGACGCCCACCGAGTCCCAGACGTCGAGCACGTCACGCTGCTGGCAGATCGCCTTGCTGCCGATCAGGTCGCGGTGCGGACGTCCGTCGAGCAGGACGACCGGTAGGCCCCAGCGCGCCAGGAGCAGCGCGGTGGTCTGTCCGACCGGCCCGTTGCCGAGCACCAGGATCGGATAGGTCACGACTGCAGCTCGTCCCAGACCTGACGGTCGCGCTCGGCCGTCCAGATGACGGGCCGTTCGATGCCGTTGAGCTCGTCCCAGAGACGCTGGACATCGAACGGAAGGCAGTGTTCGAAGATCGGCCAGGCGCCGTACTTCGGGGCCAGCGCGGCGTGCGTCGCGGCGAACGCGTCCTTCAGCGTGCCGCCGGAGCGGTGGGCGTCGCCGACCGTGCGCTGCATCGTGAGCAGGAAGTCGCGGGTCTGCTCGATCGCGGCGTCGACCTGGTCCCGGCCGCGGGCGATCGCGCCGCGCCCCCCGATCAACTGCTGCGCTCCCAAGGCCTTGATGCGGTCGAGGGTGTCCGCGGCCCAGTCGAAATGGAACGCGTCGCCGGTGTAGAGGGCGGCTTGGGATTCGACCAGGTCGCCGGCGAAGAGAATCCGCTGCTGCGGTAACCAGGCCACGATGTCGCCCTCGGTGTGGCCGCGGCCGAGGAATTCGAGGACGAGGTCGCCGCGGTCGCCGCCGAGGTCGATCGTGAGCTTGTCGCGGAACGTGAGCGTCGGCCAGGTCAGGCCCGGGATCGACTCCGGCTCCTCGAACAGCCGGGGCATGCGTCCGTACTCGCTCTCCCAGTCCTGCTGTCCGCGTTCGGCGATCAGGTGTTTGGTCTGTTCGGAGCTGACGACGACCTCGGCGTCGAACGCGCTGGCGCCGAGCACGCGGACCGCGTGGTAGTGGGAGAGCACCAGGTAGCGAACCGGCTTGTCGGTGTGTTCGCGCAGCTTGGCCAGCCAGCGGCGGGCCGCGACCGGCGTCGCGAGCGCTTCGAAACAGACCAGGAAGTCCTCGCCCTCGATCGCGCCGAGGTTCGGGTCGCCCTTGGCCGTCAGCGCGTAGACGCCGTCGGCGAGCACCTCCAGGGTCTGTTCCTTGACGCCGAGGTCGGCGGAGGACGCGAAGGGCTTCGTCGCCATGGACAGGTCTCCCCATCGGTGCGGTGTTCGATAATCGAGCAGCATGCTCGCTTATAGATTCGGACGATACGAGCCGTGCAGGGGGCGGACAAGAGGCGTGCACGAACTGGCGACCGCGCGGGGCCGTCGTCCTCAGTCAGCGGGCTCGGTCAAAACCGGATAGTGCGTCTCGTACACGCGGCACAGCTGACGCACGGTCCGGGCGACGAACAGCACCAACACGACCATGAGCACGGCCGGAACGAGCATCAGCCCCAGCACGATCGCGCTCGTCCCGGCGGCCACGCCGATCAGCACGACGACGAGCGCGATCGCGGCGAGGACTGCCACCACGACGAAACAGCCGATCCGTACAGCGCGGTAGACGCGGTACGCCCGGGTCACCGCCCGCCGTGACACGGTGCCGCGGTGATCGAGGCTGCGGACCACCGAACCGCCCGCCCACACCAGGACGACGATCGCAACCTGCGTGTAGCCGCTGCCGACGACGAACGGCAGCGCGACCGGCTCTCCGTCGAGCACCTGGCTGAGGCCGCCGATCGTGAAGAACGACGACAGCGTCAGGAAACCGATCAGCAGCAGGAGGACGGCGCACCCGGAGGCCCGCATCCCGTCCGGATTGTGCGCGGGCAGCCGTGCGGCCTCCGGTCGCTCGGCGGCGTCGGCCATGCCCGGCAGTCTGCCGTGCGACCGACGCCGACGGCGGCGTTTCGGCTTTCAGGCCGACGCGGATCCCCGGCCGCTCAGCGAGCTCCGAGCGGCCAGGAGGGCGTGCGCGCCGATCCCCAGCCGGATCAGCGCGAGCGCGGCGGCCAAAGCGGTCACGGCGAGGATGGCGTGGCCGATGTCGGGCGCCCACAGCTGCACCTTGGCGAGTCCGGCCCCCCACAGTGCGGGTACCGCCCAGGCGGCGCTCGCCGCGGCGACGGCACACCCGCCGATCCACGCGGTGGTGGCGGCGACGGTCCGGCGGCGGGAGCGCATCGGACGGGGCGCGCCGCGCCGGCGCCGTGCCCGTGCGAGGAAAATCAGTGACCACAGCAGCAACGCGAGCAGGATCGCCGCGACGGTCAGCAGCCCGACGAGCACCCAGGTGAAGGTCGGATCGGAGACGGCGGCCGCGGGGCTGCCGCCGTGCAGGATCCGCGCGACGTTGAACGCCCCGGCATTGAGCGGTTCGTCCATCGGGAGCCCATAGATGTTCGCCAGGACGATCACGGCCAGATCGGACTCTGGCACGAGCACGACGTGGCTGAAGTAGTTCGGGGTCGCTCCGGAGTGCCAGACGATGCGGGTGCCCAGGCCCTCCAGCGTGCTGTTCTTCCACCCGAACGCGTAGCTGCCGTGCCCGGTGTCCGCCGTACCGGTGTGCATCTGCTGGACGCCGTCGGCGTCGAGGACGCGTGCGTCCCGGTAGCGGCCGTCGTTGAGCTGGGCGATCGCGTAGTGGGACAGGTCGTCGAGGCTGGCGGCGAGGAAGCCGTAGGGCACTCCGGCGGTGTCGAACGGGGCGGCGTGACGCTGCGGGCGCCCCAGGTAGTACCGATGACCGGCCGGGACACCCACGGCTCGGGCCTCGTCCGCGGTGGCCGCGGCGTTCGCCATGGACAGCGGGTTCAACACGTGGCGGCGCAGATAGGCGCCGAAGGTGTCGCCGGTGACCTCCTCGACGATGGCACCGAGGATCATGTAGTTGGCGTCGCTGTACTCGTACGCCCTCCCGGCCGTGGTGGTGGGGCGCACGGTGGCAAGGTCGCGGACGGATCGGGCCAGCCCGCCGGGGCTGTTGTCGTACCGGTCGGTGAGCGTCGTGCTCGAGACGCTCGGTAAGCCACTGGTGTGGGTGAGGAGCTGCCGGACGGTGACCCTGCCTGCGGTGTCCTCGTCGGCCAGCCGGAGCCACGGCAGGTAGGTGCGCGCCGCGGCGTCGAGATCGACCCGACCGGCTCGGACGAGTTGCATCACCGCCAGCGCGGTGAACGATTTGCTGGTCGACCCGAGCGCGAACGGCGTCTGCACGGTCATCGGCCGGCCGTCGCCGTCGACGCCCCAGGCGCCTCGCCGCAGCACCTGATCGCCGCGCACGATCGCGTACGCCACCCCGGGCGCTTTGGTTCGGGCCATGTAGCTGCGCAGATAAGCCTCGCTGGTCGTCAGCTGATCGGTCGAGGCCGACGCCGGGCGCATCGGACCGGCCGCGGCCGGCCCGGCGGCCAGGGCCACCAGCAGGCAAACCGCCAGTACGGCCAGCCGCCGCACCCGCACTCGCGTTGTGTCAGTCACCGCTGTCTCCTCGTCGAGTGTGGATCTCAGCCGATCTGGCTCAGCAGCTTCTCCAGCGCGGCCAGGCGCTGCCGGACCTCGCCGAGCTCGTCCCGGACCGCTTTCAGCTCCTCCGCGGCGGCCTGGGTGCCGTCGGCGCTGCGCTCGGCTAACGTCCGGTAGCTCTCCTCCCGGGTCGCGTCGTAGCGGGCGCGGTAGATGCTCCGCGCGATCAGACCCAGCCCGACGAAGCCGGCGACGGCGATCACCGCGACGACGATCACCGCGACCGAGATGGTGGAGATCTGCGCCATGTCCGACGCCACCTGGTGTGTCATTCCTTCTTCTCCCGTTCTGACGCCGGTGGCGAGCCGGTCAGGCTCTGCGCGGCCAGCGCGATCGCGTCCAGGTTCAAGGCCAGGGCGAACGGCACGGCCTCGACGTACTTCACCGAGCTGCCGTCGCTCGCCGTCACCAGCTCGCCGGTCACCAGGCCGGCCGCCTCCAACTTCTGCAGGTGCATGTAGAGCAGTGGCCGGTTCATCTGCAGCCGCCGCGCCAACTCGCTGACGTAGGTACGTCCCGGTTTCAGAGCGGCGAGGATCCGCAGCCGGTGAGGGCTGGCCAGGGCCGCCAGCACCGACACCAGCGCGTCGCCGGTCGGCGGCTCACCGCTCATCGAGAACGTCCTCCTCTGCGCCGGGGGCGTCAGAGTTTACTGACACCCCCATGTCAGAGAAGTCTGACGGGGGTGTGATCGTGCTGTCAACCGGTGACGCTGACCGAACGCCGATCCGGCGGGGTCGAGGACGCCGGCGCACTGCGGCCGGAGCAGGTCAGCTTCGGCAATCTGAACAACATCCGGGAGGCGATCGCGATCGCTGCGGAGCGCCGCACGATTGCCGGCCTGCCCGCGTTCCGCGGCTGACGCTGCGCTCGCCGCGGTGCGGAGGAGTGGGTCGAGGCGCTGACCGCGGCCGGGATGGCGGCCGCGCCGATCAACGACATCGCGGGCGTGTTCGCGCTGGGTTTGGCACCCGCGGTGCCGGTGCCACGGGTGCCCGCCGAGACGACATCGGCGCTGGGCCCGGACGCTGGCTCGCGCGCTGTCGGCGGGATGGTTGTCGCCGTCTCCGGGTGCCGCCGAAATGATGGTTGCGCTTCNGACAACCACTGTGGGCGTCGTCCGGCGAGTGCGACAACCACTGTGGGCGTCGTCCGGCGAGTGCGACAACCACTGTGGGCGTCGTCCGGCGAGTGCGACAACCACTGTGGGCGTCGTCCGGCGAGTGCGACAACCACTGTGGGCGTCGTCCGGCGAGTGCGACAACCACCCGACGCTCCGCGTTGGAAAAGTGCGCCAACCATCCAGCGGTGCCGTCCGATGACCACCTCTGGTGAGCTGTCGGCCACCCCAGCTGCCACGACCGCTCGACGATGGGGGCGAGAGGTCGTTTCCCGAAGGTCCGTCGTACCGGGCGCCGGGAGTCGTGGTCTTCCCGACGGCCCCTGCCGGCAGGGGCGGTCGGTGACCGCCGCCGTTGGGCTCCGGGTGAGGTGGTTCCCGAAATCCGCGGGACTGGCGTCGGGAGAGGTGGCCTTCCCGAGAACCTCGCCCCGTCGGGCGTGGTGTCGCCGAATCTTGTCCCGTCGGGCGTCGCGAGACGTGGTGTTGCCGAAACGGGCTCGCGGCGCCCGCGTGTTACAGGCCGTACGTCTTGCCGATGATGTCGCGTTGGATCTCGGACGTGCCGCCGTACACCGTCGAGATCACCGACGCCCGCAAGATGCGCTCCATCTCGTACTCGGTGGCGTACCCGTAGCCGCCCATCATCTGCATGCCTTCCAGCGCCATCGTCTTGGCGAACTCGGTGGCCTTGAGCTTGGCCATCGACGCCTCGCGCGGGAACAGCGTGCCGGGGTTGGCGTCGACCAGCTCGGCGGTCTGGTACACCAGCAGCCGGACGCAGGTCAGCTCGGTGGCCAGGTCGGCGAGCCGGTGCCGGAGAGCCTGGAACGTCCCGATCGGACGGCCGAACTGGGTGCGCTGCTGGACGTACACCAGCGTGTCGTCGAAGGCGCGCTGCGCGGTGCCGAGCATCAACGCGGCGAGCACCAGCCGCTCGAAGTTGAGGCCCGCCATCAGCTGGCGCCAGCCCTTGCCGACCTCGCCGACCACCGCGGACGCGGGTAGCACGCAGTCGGTGAAGTACAGGTCGTTGACGTCCCGCCCGCCCATCGTGTCGATGCCGCGAATCGTCAGTCCGGGGGTGCCGGTCGGCACGTTGAACATCGTCAGGCCGTCGTGGCCGGACCCGGACGTCCGCGCGACCAGCAGGATGTGGTCGGCGATGTGGGCGTTCGAGCACCACGTCTTCTGCCCGTTCACCACCCACTCGTCGCCGCGCTGCTCGGCCCGGCAGGTCAGCGCCGCGACGTCGGAGCCGGCGCCCGGCTCGGACATGGAGATCGCCTCGACCGCGCCGTTCGCGATGCCGCCGAGGATCGCCTTCTTCTGCTCCTCCGAGCCGAACCGTTCGTACGCCCCGGCGACGATGATCGAGGTGGCGAACCCGCCGATCGGCGCGAGGGCCTTCGACGTCTCCTCCAGGAAGAGACAGAGGTCGACCGCGCCGCCGCCGGCGCCACCGTAGGCCTCGGGCAGCCCGGCGCCGAGATAGCCCAGGTCGGCCAGCTTGCGGTAGAGCTCGACGCTGTGCCGCTCCCCGTCCGCCACCAGCGCGTCGCGTTGTTCCCGGGTGCCGGCTTCGCGGCGGCAGAAGTCGGCGACCGCGGCGGCGAAAGCGCGCTGCTCGTCGGTGAGGTCAGGGGTCACGGCGTCCTCCGCAGGGGTTGTCCTCGTTGACCGCAATGTAAAATACCAAATATATTCTGCGCCAGTCGGAAGGAGACTTCCATGGCGCCTTCACGCCCCGACCTCGATGACACAGGCCTCGACGACCCAGACCCTGTTCCCGACCGCTTCGCAACTCCGACGACCCTCAGTCGGCGCAGCCCCGCCACCGGCGAGATCGTCGGCGAGTACCCGATCGCCGGGGAGACGGAGGTCGGCGCCGCGGTCGAGCGAGCCCGTACCGCCGCGACCTGGTGGGCCGCGCTGCCTGCCGACCGGCGGCGGACCCACTTGCTGGCCTGGAAACGCGGGCTCGCTCGCGGCGCCGACGACCTGGCCGCGCTGATCCGAGCGGAGACCGGCAAACCGCTCACCGACGCCGGTCTGGAGGTCATGCTCGCCGTCGAGCACCTCGACTGGGCCGCGCGCAACGCCCACCGGGTGCTGCGCCCGCGCACCGTGCGCAGCGGCGTGCTCGCGGCGAACCAGCGGGGGGTGCTCGGGTACCGGCCGCTCGGCGTCGTCGGGGTCATCGGCCCGTGGAACTACCCGGTCTACACGCCGCTCGGCTCGGTGTCCTACGCGCTGGCCGCCGGGAACGCGGTGGTGTTCAAGCCGAGCGAGTACACGCCC
Source organism: Cryptosporangium minutisporangium (assembly GCF_039536245.1). Lineage (NCBI taxonomy): Bacteria > Bacillati > Actinomycetota > Actinomycetes > Cryptosporangiales > Cryptosporangiaceae > Cryptosporangium > Cryptosporangium minutisporangium. The sequence goes on from NZ_BAAAYN010000040.1 coordinate 12,493, forward strand.
GGCGTCGCGCAGTGGCTCGCCGAGCGCTTCGTGGCGGCGGTCGGGGAGCCGGTGCTGCAAGTGGTCACCGGCGACGGCGGGACGGGCGCCGCGCTCTGCCGGGCCGGCGTCGACAAGATCGCGTTCACCGGGTCGACGGCCACGGCCAAGACGGTGATGGCCGCGTGCGCCGAGACGCTGACGCCACTCGTCGTCGAGGCCGGCGGTAAGGACGCGATGATCGTCGCCGCCGACGCGGACGTGGACGCCGCGGCCGCGGCGGCCGTCTTCGGTGGCATGGGCAACGCCGGGCAGACCTGCGCCGGCGTCGAGCGGGTCTACGTCGAGCGTCCGGTCTACTCGGCGTTCGTCGACGCGGTGCGGGCGCGGGCGGAGGCGCTCCGGCCCGGTGCCGGGGACGAGGCGGACTACGGGCCGCTGACCATGCCCCGGCAGGCCGACGTGATCGCCGGGCACGTGGCCGACGCGCTCGCCCGGGGTGGTCGGCCGGTGGTCGGCGGCGCCGACGCGGTCCGCCCGCCGTACGTCGACCCGGTCGTGCTGACCGACGTCCCGGAGGACAGCAGCGCGGTCACCGAGGAGACGTTCGGGCCGGTGCTGGTCATCAACCCGGTCGACGACCTGGACGACGCCGTGCGCCGGGCCAACGCGAGCACGCTGGGGCTGGCCGGCTCGGTGTTCACGAAGGACACCCGGCGCGGCGCCGCGATCGCGGCTCGGCTCCGGACGGGGGCGGCGTCGGTCAACTCGGTGCTCGGGTTCGCAGCGATCCCGGCGTTGCCGTTCGGAGGGGTCGGCGACTCCGGGTTCGGCCGGATCCACGGTGCCGACGGTCTGCGGGAGTTCAGCCGGGCCGGTGCGCTCACCGTCCAGCGGTTCCCGGCACCGCTCGACCTGATGCGGTTCGACCGGTCGCCGCGCGCGGTGGCGATGGCGTGGCGGGTGTTCCGGTTACGGCATGCCCGCTGAGCTAACTCTCCGACCAGGCGTCGCGCGCGTCGAGGTGGGCGAGCAGGCGCTCGGCGCCGTCGGTGAAGTGCCGCGCCATCACCGCGGTCGCCTGCTCGCCGTCCCGGGCCTCCAGGGCGGCGAGCAGGTCGTCGTGCGCCGTGAGCATCGACGCCCGCCACCCGGCGTCCGCCGAGTAGAACCGCACCGGCGTGTAGCGGAGTGCGGTGTGCAGGAACCAGGACAGCTTGCGTGCCGCCGCGATCCGGTTGACCGCGCGGTGGAAGTCGAACTCCCGCTCCTCGATCTCGGCGGGTGTGGCGGTATCGACGGCGTCGCGCAGGCCCTGCTGCTTCTCCCGCAGGTCGTCCAGCTCGGCCGGGGTGATCCGGGCGGCCGCGCGAACGGCCAGCTCGCCCGCGATGTGCGCCTGGAGCCGGAAGACGTCGTCGACGTCCTGCCGGGACAGTGGTGCGACCCGGTAGCCGCGGCGCGGCTCGAGCTCCACCATGTCCTCGCCGCGCAGCGTCAGCAGCGCTTCCCGGACGGGCGTGATGCTCACCCCGAGTGTCGCCGCGACGTCTTCCAGCCGGATGAACGTGCCCGGGCGGAGTTCCCCGGACATGATCTGGTCGCGCAGGTACGCTACCACCTCGTCCGAGAGCTGCGGACGACGCAGCCGGCTCGTCCGTCCGACCGGGACGCCGTTCGTGCGGTGGGCCATCTGGTTCCTCTCCCGCGGACGCCCCGAGATCGCGAAGATATCAAATATAGGAGAGGACGGTGAGCACGTGGCTTCCGTGTCCCGACGGTCGCGCTGGCTGCGCCAGATCGAGGCGCTCGACCCCGTACACGACCACACCGAGATCTACCGCATCTCGGCCGGGTACGAATTTCCGTGGGACTACCAGCGCGCGCTGGAACTCGCGCTGTTCCGTACCTACTGCGTCCCGACGATCTCGGCGTTACTGGAGGCGACCGGCGAGTTCCGGGACCGTCCGCAGAAACGCTACGACGACACCGCGCTGCTGATGGCGGAACTGGCCGAGCACGGCTACGACTCGCCGCGCGGCAAGGAGGCGCTCCGGGTGATCAACCGGGCGCACGGGCAGTACGTGATCAGCAACGACGACATGCGCTACGTGCTCTCGACGTTCGTCTACGAGCCGATCGAGTGGATCAGCACGTTCGGCTGGCGCCCGCTCAGTACCCACGAGCAGCAGGCCGCGTTCCACTTCTACCGCGCGGTCGGCGTCCGGATGGGGATCCGGGAGATCCCGGCCGGCTTCGACGAGTTCTGGGCGTTCAAGCGGGAGTACGAGGCGGCGACGTTCCGCTTCTCCGCGACCAACCAGCGGGTCGGGACGTACACGCTCGACCTGCTGAAGAGCTGGTACCCGAAGCCGCTGTCCGGAGCGGTCGACGTCGCGATCCGTGGCTTGCTCGACGAACCGATGCTGACCGCGTTCGGATTCCGGCCGGCGCCGCCCTGGATCGGAACCACCGCACGGGGTGCGCTGCGGACCCGCGCCGCCGTCGTCCGCCTGCTGCCACCACGTCGCCGCAGCAAGCTCGCGCAGGCCGGCCGCAACCCCACCTACCCCGGCTACCCGGCCGGTTACCGCCCGTCCGATCTCGGCGCGGGTCCGCCGCCCCCCGACCTCGACCCCGGCTTCCTCACCCGGCCGCGCTCGTCGTCGGCCCAGGAGTACTGACGCCGTCCCGATCACCGCGTGACCGGCCCAGAAGGGCCGGTCACGCCGCCACCGCCGGACCGGGCCAGCGGGACGGCGAACCGTCCCGCTGACCCGGTCCAGGGTGGACGAGTGGTCAGCGGTACAAGTCCTCGATCGCGTCCGCGTACCGGTCGCTGATCGTGCGGCGCTTGAGCTTGAGCGTCGGTGTCAGTTCGCCCGACTCCGGGCTGAGTGCGGCCGGGAGAACCTGGAACTTCTTGACCTGCTCCGGCCGGGCCAGCCGCTCGTTCGCGGCGTCGACCGCCGCTTGTACCTCGGCGAGCACGGCCGGGTGCTCGGCCAGCGACTTCGGGTCGGACGCGTCGATGCCGTGCGCGGCCGCCCAGGCCGGTGCCGCTTCCTCGTCCAGGCTGACCAGCGCCGTGACGTACGGCCGCCGATCGCCGACCGCCACCGCGTAGCCGATCAGCGGGTGCGTGCGGAGCAGGTTCTCGATCTGCGCCGGTGCGACGTTCTTGCCGCTGGCGGTGATCAGCAGCTCCTTCTTGCGGTCGGTGATCGTGAGGAAGCCGTCCTCGTCGAGCGTGCCGATGTCCCCGGTGGCCAGCCAGCCGTCCGGGTCCGTGATCGGCGCGACCGCGCCATCCGGCTGCAGGTAGCCCTGGCAGATCAGCGGTCCCCGGACCAGGATCTCGCCGTCGTCGGCGAGCGTGAGCTCCATGCCGACGTTCGGGACACCGACCGTGCCGAGCTTGAACCGATCCGGGGTGTTGATGGTGGCCGTGCCGGTGGTCTCGGTCATGCCCCAGACCTCGAACACGTCGACGCCGATGCCGGCGAGGAACGTCAGCACGTCCACCGGGATCGGGGCCGCACCGCTGCCGGCGTAGGTCACGTTGTCCAGCCCCAGCTTCGCGCGGATCGGCTTGAGGATCATCGCGTCCATCGAGGCCAGCTGTGCGGCCGTCTCCGCCGGAATCGGCTGTCCGGCCTCCCGCAGGCGATAACACTCGAGTGCGAGCGCGCTCGCGCCGGCCACCGCGTCCCGGACGGCCGGCTCGGCCGCACCGAGGAACGCCTGCAGCGCGGCGACCATCTTCTCCCAGACCCGCGGTACCCCGAAGAACGTGGCCGGCCGCACGGCGAGCAGCGCGGCGACCGCCTGCGCGGTGTCGCTGACGATGTGGACGTGCCCGGCCCGGTACACCGGGATGTAGATGCCGAGCACGCGCTCGGCGATGTGCGCGAGCGGCAGGTAGGCGACGGTCGGCGCGTGCGCCGGCGTCTCCAGCAGCAGCTCGAGCGCGACGGCCTGGTGCAGGACGTTGCGGTGGCTCAGCACGACGCCCTTCGGGTCGCCGGTCGTCCCGGAGGTGTAGAGCAGCGTCACCGGGTGGTCGGGGGTGAGGTGCTGCCAGGGCTCCTCGAACGCGGACGGGTCGTGTGCGAACCGGTCGGCGCCGGCGGCCTCCACGGTCGCGAGGTCGGTGAGGCGGGCGTCGTCGAGGGCGACGCCGGTGGCGTCGATCAGCACGATCGCGCGGACGTCCGGCAGCTCGCCGAGCACCGGCGACCAGCGGCCGAGCTGCTCGGCGTTCTCCACGACGAGCACCGTCGCCTTGCTGTGTTCGGCGAGGTAGTGCAGCTGCGGGGTACTCAGCGTCGCGTAGGCGCTGCACGGCACCGCACCGAGGTGGACGGCGGCGAGGTCGACCAGCCAGTGCTCGATCCGGCTGGACGCCGAGATCAGCATCCGGTCGCCGGAGCGTAAGCCGAGGTCGGCCAGGCCGAGGCTGACCGCGGCGACCCGACGGCGGAGATCACCCCAGGTGAGGGTCGAGCTGTCGTCGCCCAGCATCGTCAGCGCGGGGTGGTCGGGGAACTCGCGGGCGTTCGAGGAGAGCAAGCGCGGAATCGTCAGCTCGGCGGTGGCCGCCGCGCATTCGTCGGCGAGGGACATGGGGTCTCCCTTCACCGGCCACGTCGGCCGGCGCTGGCCTGAGTGGAACGGGCTGGCAGAACTGTAAACCACCGTTAACTTATTCGGGAGACGAACGCCGGTAAGCCTGCCCGGAAAGCAGAAAAGCCCGCGCTCGGGCCGCAAGCGACGGTTAACTTCCCGGGTGAGGAGGGATCGGACGCGCTCAGGCGCGCCGCATCGGCTCCAGCGCGAGCGCGGTGACCACCGGACGGAACGCGTCCGGCGGCGCCGGGTCGGTCGAGCCACCGAGATCGGTGACGACGTTGAGCGCCGCGTGCACCAGGACGCGGGCCTCCGACGGACTGAGCTCCGGCCGGACGCCGATCAGCAGCCGCACCCACTCGTCGACCTGCAGGCGCTGGATCTTGCGGAGCTCGTGCCGGTCGCGCTCGGGCAGGTTGTTGTTCTCGGCGAGGTAGACCGCCACCAGATCGCGCTGGCTGAACGTCAGGTCGACGAAACTCTCGACGAGGCCCCGGAGGGCGTCCTGGTCGGAGGCTGCGGAGCCCAGCGATGCCGTGGTGCTGGCGGACAGCTGGTCGGCGGCCCGATGGTAGGCGGCGGCCAGCAGGTCGGCCTTGCTCGGGAAGTAGCGGTAGAGGCTCGACGCGTGCAGCCCGGCGGCCCGCCCGATGTCCTCCATCCCGACGGCGTGGTAGCCGTGCAGGTGGAACAGCCGGATCGCGGTGGCGAGCACGGCCTCGCGCCGGTTGTTCCCGTCGGCCTGGCCCGCCGCCGGGTCGGCAGGCCCCGCGAGCGGCTCGACCGGTACGGTCGGCCGAACCGAGGACAGGGACGACGGCACCGGCACGTCCGTGGTGAGCAGTGCCCACCCCGCCCGGCGCAGCAGATCCGCCGCGCGGGACCGGGAGATCGGCGCGCGATGGGTGGCGAGGCTGGCGAGCGCGCTGAAGGCCGCCCGGGTGAACAGCCGCGCTACCGGCGCAGACAGCTCGGGTCGCAGAGCGGTCACCAGCTGGGCCACCCGGCCGACCAGCGCGCCCAGCTCGTTCCGGAACTCGGCGCGGTGCGCGGCGTCGAGGTACCGGTTCTCCCACTGGTACAGCCCGCCGACCCGGCGCTGATCGACGCTGAGCGTGGCCAGTGCGTCGAGGACCGAGTCGAGCTGCGTCCGCGGATCGTCGCTGTCGGCCAGTGCCCGGTCGACCGTGGTCCGCACGGTGTCCGACAGTTCCCGGGTCGCATGCACGAGCATCGCGTACTTGTTCGGGAAGTGCCGATAGATCGCCGGGCCGGTGATCCCCACCGCGCCGGCGATCTCGTCCACCCCGACGCCGTGGTAGCCGCGTGCGCAGAACAATTCGGCCGCCGCCAGAGCGATCTGGGCCTTCCGGTTCTTCGGACGCTTGGTTGGCGTCGGCAGGGCCGCGTCCGTGTCGTCCTCCGGTGGTCGCGCTGGTCGGTGCGGCCGGTGCAGACGGGCGCACCTCCTCGGCGCGCACGACCGGCCGCACTGAAAGTACCCGGCGGCGATCGGCTCCGGCGAGCGACCGGGCAGGCCCGTCACCGACGGCGTGGTCCGGGGGCTCGTCCGCGCACGCTCGTCCGGTGGCTTCGGTGCCGCATCAAACGAGCGCCCGGCCGCGCCGGATCCGGCGCCGGACGTCCCAGAGCAGGTAGTTGTACGGGAACTCGCGCACCATCGCGGGCTGCCACTTCGACAGCGTCCCGACCGTGCGCATCAGCCGGTCGAAGCGCCGCTGGCGGCGCTCGTCCCAGGGCAGCCTCATCTGCTCGCGGAACTCCGGCGGGAGGAAGCCCGTCGTCACGAACGTGTTGTACCGGCCGAACAGCGCACGGAACGGGCGCGGCAGGTAGGTGAACTGCGTGACGGCTAAGAGGTGCTCGCGGACCGTGTCGTCGATGTGGACCTCGGCCAGCTCGGCGTCCCAGTAGCGCTGGAAGGCCTCCCGGTCGGGTGGCCACATCGACTCCTGGACCTGCAGCGTCGTGCCGAGCGCGTGCGACCGGCGGTAGATCTCCTCGGCCTCGTCCGGCTCCAGCGTGTAGCCGAGCGCGGCGTAGACGTCCTCGAAGCCCCGGTACAGGCACGCGGCCACCCACAGCTGCAGGCGCGGGTCCATCGCGTGGTAGCGGACCGGACTGTCCGGGGTGGAGCGCACCTGCCGGTGGGCGACGTTGACCGCGGCGCGGTAGGCCGCCTTGTCCTCCGGAGAGCCGAGCATCGCGACGGCGAGGTACGACAGCGTGGTGCGAGTGCGCTTGACCGGGTGGTCGAAGAGTCGTCCGCTCTCCACCCGGCTCTCGACGACGCCGTAGCCGACGCCGGGCCGGGCGAGCTGCATGATCACGTTCGCTCCCGCGGCCATCAGCCCGGCCCCGTGCACGATCCGCCGCAGGCTGCCCTCGGTGGACGTCATCGATCCTCCTCGACCCATTATCTGACAACGGCCGTTCTCAAATATCGTGACAGTCGTGTCAAGATGGGGGCCATGGACAGCGGGACGCTGCGGACGTACGGCGGCATCGCGGGGGCGGATCGGGCCGCCGAACGCCGGGTGCAGCTGCTGGAAGCCGGGCTCGACCTGCTCGGAGCGCCGGAGGGGCAAGGCGAGGTCACGGTCCGGGGAGTGTGCCGGCGAGCCGGGCTCACCGCACGGTATTTCTACGAGAGCTTCGCCGACCGGGACGCGCTGACCGTCGCCGTCTACGACTCGGTCGTCGCCGAGCTCGGCGCAGAGGTGCTCGCCGCGGTCGAGGCGACGCCGCACGCAGCGCCGGCCCGGACCCGCGCCGGCCTCGCGGTCCTGGTGCGCAGCATCGCCGAGGACCCTCGCCGAGGGCGGCTGCTGTTCTCCCGGTCGCTGGGCGTCAGCCCGGTGGTGGCGGCGCGGCGGGCTGAGTCGACGCGCTGGTTCGTCGACCTGCTCGCGTCCCAGGTGCGTGCGTTCTACCGGATCGAGCGCTCGCCGCGGGTGGACGTCGCGGCGGAGCTGCTGGTGGGCGGAGTGGCGCAGATCCTCACGTCGTGGCTCGACGGTGCCCTCGATCTGAGCGCGGACGAGCTGGTCGAGCACTGCGCCGAGTTGTTCCTGGCGGTGGCCGGCGAACGGCCGGCCCGCGGTTCCGCCGACGCGTGACCGCGGGACGTCCGGGCGCGGGACGTCCGGGCGCGGTGGCGGAGCGGCGTCACCCGTCGCGGACGGGGAGCTCGACGGTGACGACGAGGCCCGGAGCGTTGTCGGTCGCGGTGATCCGTCCGCCGTGCCGCTCGACGATCGCCCGGGTGACGACCAGGCCGAGCCCCGATCCGGGCACCTCGCCGTGCTGGACCGCCGCCGACCGGAAGAACTGTTGGAACAGCTGCGCCTGCTCGTGGGCGGGCAGCCCGGTACCGGTGTCGGCGACGGTGAGCACCGCCGTCGCGTCCCGGTCGGTGAGCCGCACGGTGACCGAGCCGCCGTCCCGGTTGTACTTCACGGCGTTGGAGAGCAGGTTGTCGAGCACCTGCCGGAGCCGCTCTTCGTCGCCGTGCAGCGGCAGCGCTTCCGGGACCTCGGTGGTCAGCGTCAGCCCGGCCCGGTCGGCGGCGGGTGCGACCGCCGCGGCGCGGTCGCGGACCAGCGCGGCGAGGTCGAGGTCGGTGGGCTCCAGCGCGGTGTGGCCCGACTCCAGTCCGGCCAGGTCCAGCAGGTCGTCGATGATCGCCATCAGGCTCTCGGTGTTGCGCTGGATCACCGCGAGCAACTGCGGGCCGTCGGCCGCCCAGGCCTCCGGGGCGTCCGCCAGCAGCTGGACGTAGGTGGCGATCGAGGTCAGCGGTGTCCGCAGCTCGTGGCCGACCAGCGCGAGGTACTCGTCCTTGGTTCGGGCCAGCTCGAGCGCGAGCTCCTCGGTGCGGCGGCGTTCCAGGTACTGACCGAGGTAGGCGGCGATACCGGCGAGGTGGGCGACGACCGCGTCCCGGTCCGGATCGCACACGTCGGTGTAGAGGGCCAGAGCCCCGACGACGTGGCCGGCCGGACCGGTGGCGCCTACCGGGACAGCCAGCCCGGTGCGGAGCCGGGGGTCCGGGACACGGAGTCCGGGAATCTCGGTCTCGGCGCTCAGGTCGTCGACCCAGACCGGTGCCGCGGCGGCCCCTGCAGCGCCCGGAAGGTCCTCGCCGGGACCCACTGGCGCGGGGGGTGGGAGCTGCGATGCGTCCGGGTCGTCGCCGACCCACGACGCGGTCGGGCGCAGCACCTCACCCACCGGGTCGGCGAGCCACAGCTCGGCCCGCCGCCACCCGAGCGCCGACCCGACGGCCTCGACGACCCGCGGTGCGACCGCCTCGATCGTGGGCGCGGCCAGCAGCGCGCGGTGGACGGCCAGGTCGCAGGCGTCGAGCCGGTTGGCCCGGCGCTGCGCGGTGACGTCGTGCAGCACGACGACGGCGCCGAGTCGCGCGCCGCCCAGCTGCATGGGTTCGGCGTTGACCATCAGGTGTCGCGCCGGTTGCCCGGGTACCCGGAGGTCGATCGCCACGTCGCGGACGTGGTGCCCGGCGCACGCGCGGACGGACGGGTACTCGGCCGGGCGGAGCCGGGTACCGTCCGGGTGCCAGAGCAGGTCGCGGCTGATCCGGCTCGGGAGGCTCTCGGGCAGCGGAGCCGCCTCCGGCCCGCCGAACATCCGCTGGAACGCGGCGTTGGCGAACAGGCTCCGCCCGTGCAGGTCGGTCGCGTACACGGGGGTGTCCATGCTGTCCAGCAGCGCCCGGAGGAGGCTCTTCTGCCTGCTGGCGTCCGCCTCGGCGATGACCTGGTCGGAGAGGTCGAGCAGCATGACGCAGAGGACCGGACCGAGGCGTCCGGGGACGACGGAGAGCGTCGCGTCGACCGGACGCTGGTCACCGGAGCGCATCGTCGCCCAGAGCATCCGATGTTCTCCCGCCAGGTGCTCGCCGGCGGACGCCCGCCGCACGGTCTCCTGGAACCACGGTGCTATCTCGGGGAACAGCACCTCGCACAGCGGCCGGCCCAGCACCTCCTCGACGGTCCAGCCGAAGAGCGTCCGGGCCGCCGCGTTCCACGCCAGCACCGCACCGTCGGCGTCGACCGCCACGAACGCCTCGGCGAGGGCGTCCAGCAGGTGCGGTGCGTCCAGCATCCCGGCGGTCAGCTCCGCACCGACCGCGGCCACCCCCGGCAGGAGGCTGACCGTCTCGGCGACCCCGGTCAGGGCCGCGACCTGCTCCGGCGTCCAGTCGCGGCGCTGCGGGGAGACCGCGCAGACCGCGCCGACCACTTGGTCGCGGTAACCACGCAGCGGCACGCCCAGGTAGGCACCGATCGACAGGTCGGTCACCGCGGCCGCGTCCCGCGAGCGGGGATCGGTCGACGTATCGCCGATGACGACCGAGGCGGAGGTCGCGACGACGTTCCGGCAGAGCGAGTCGGCGACCGCGATCCGAGGGCTATGGACTAGGTCGTCGGCCATGCCGTGCACCCCGACGAAGTCGTCCCACTCGTCGCCGACCAGCGAGACCAGCCCGCCCGGGGCGGCGGTGACCTGCGCGGCGAGGCGGGCGACCGCATCCATCGCCAGCGGACCGCCGGCCAGCGTCGGCGCGGCGCGCCGGACCGCGTCGAGGCGGTCGGGTGCCACCTCCTGCGCGCTGTGAGCCACGACCATGCCGTTCACCGCTCTTCACGACGGTGCCGCCGGTCCGCGGCCGGCAGCGAGATTCGGGGCCCACGGTATAGACCTCGCAAACAGAACAATTGACAAAATACGCCTACCCGGATAGCGGTGCGGACCTGCCCCGCCGGTGCCCGCGTGCGGACCGGATGCCGCATGCTCTGCGCATGAACGCTCGCCATCCCCTGCTCCGGTACTTCCTGGACGCGGCCGAGGGTCGGTTTCCCGCAGCGGACGGCGCGGTCACCACCGTGCTGGCCCTGGCGGACGGCCTGGAGTGCGTGGTCGCATTCACCGGCCACGCGGTCGTCGCCACCGCGCTGAGCGCCGCGCAGGTGGCGGCGGAGAAGCCGGACGGTTACGGCGGCGCGATGGCGCCGGACTTCCTGCGCGCGCTGGCCGGGCCCGGTGGCGACATCGGCGTCCTGGACGTCACGCTGGTCGGCCGGGGAACCGGGGGAGCGGTCGCGCTCGCCGCGCTGACCGGCGCCGACGACCACCCGCGGGTCGCCTACGCGCGGGCCCGCCGGGCGAACGTCCGCGTCTACGGGGACGAACGGGGCCTGGTGACGCTCGCCGAGGGCGTCGCCGGGCGTCCCGAGCTCTCGATCGAGCTGCACCCCCGGACCACGCACGGGCGCGGCAGCGGCCGGTCGCTGATCCGCGCGGCGCGGACGTTGGTTCCTCGCGGCGAACCGGTCTTCGCGGCGGTCTCGCCGGGCAACGCCCGCTCGCTGCGCGCGTTCCTCGCGGCGGAGTTCGTTCCGGTGGGCAGCGAGGTCCTGATCCGCCCCGACCGTGCGGCGGGAGTCGTCGGATGAAGGCCGTCTCGCTCAACACGCTCGACCTCTACGGTTCCGAGGAGCCGTCCGCGCAGGAGCGCTTCCGCGCGGTCGAGGCTTTCCTGCGGGTGGTGGACGCCGACGTCGTCGCAGTGCAGGAGATCATCGCGCCGGAGCGCGACTGGCAGGAGAAGGCCGAACTCGCCGAGCGGCACGTGCAGCAGCTGGCCGAGGCGACCGGACGCCGCTGCACGGTCGACGGGGTTCCCGCCTGCGGCGTCGGGGGCGGGGTCCACCACACCGCGCTGCTCTGGCGGGACGGCATCGAGGTCGTTCCCGGCACGGTCACCCGGCTGGGGCGGGCCGAGGCCGGGATGTGGCACTCGCTGGTCGCGGCGGTCTTCGACCTCGGCGGCCCGACCGTACGGATCGCCTCGGTGCACCTCTCGCCGTACTCCGCGACCTGGCGCGAGCTGGACGCCGCCCAGGTGCTGCGCGCGGTCAACTTCGGCCCGACACCGGGCCTGGTCGGTGGCGACTTCAACGGCGTCGGCGCCGACCCGGCGTACGACCCCGATCCGTACCGCCTCGGCCTCACGGCCCCCGGCCGGGACGCCGACGGCGTCGCGCCCTGGCACCCGGTCTACGCGCACGCGTGCGGGCCCGACGGCGCCGTCGACCGGCGGGCGGCGGCTCTGCTGGAGCACTCCGGCCGGCTGCAGGACTGCGCCCGGCTCGCCGGGGCACCCTGGACCGCCACCGTCGGGCACTGGCCCACCGATCCGCACCCGCCGCGCCGGATCGACCGCTGGTACGGCAGCTGGCATCTGCCCCCGGAGGCGGTGACCGGCTTCCGCGTGCTGGACGGCCGGTTCGCGCCGGGATTCCTGCCGCTGCGCGAGGTCTCCGACCACCTGCCGGTCGAGGTGACGCTGGACCCGGCGCGGCTGGTCAGCCCAGGTGGGCGCGGATAGCGGCGGCGAGCCGATCGGCGTCCTCGGTGGGCACCGTGTGGTGGGAGGCTTCCGGGGCCGTGACCGTCGTGACGTCCGGCAGGGTCTCCTGCGCAACGCGCCGGACCCGGTCGGGGTCCTGCGACCGGCTCCGCCCGCCGGCCACGACCAGCGTCGGGACGCCGAGCGTGGCCAGCCGCGAGGCCTTCGGACGACGGGGGAGCACCGGGTTCTTCCAGCGGCCACCGGTGCTCGCCAGCTGGAGCCGCAGCCACGCCGGATCGAGTGCGCGGCCGCCGGTCTCCCAGTCGTAGAGCGCCCGCAGCCGGCCCGGGGTGTTCCGCAGCAGTACCGGCAGACCGCGCAGCAGGTAGGCCGGTGCCATCGGCGCGAAGCACGACGACGGTTCGAGTAAAGCCAGCCGCTCGACGCGGTCCGGGCGGGCGAGCGCGTAGGTAAGCGCGATCCACCCGCCGTAGGAGTGGCCGCCGAGCGCGGTGCGGTCCAGGCCGAGCTCGTCGAGGACGGCGTCCAGCCAGGTCAGCAGATCGTCGGGGCGGCGGACGCCACGGCCGCTGGGCAGGCTGCGTCCCGCGTCGCCGACCAGGTCGGGCGCGTGGACCCGGTACCGGTCCGCCAGGGCGGACGCGACCGCGAACCATGCGGTCGACGTCGCTCCGCCGCCGTGCAGCAGGACAAGTGGCTTGCCGTCGGGCGGGCCGCACCGGTGCACCCGGGTCGACCCGTAGGGCGTCGGGACGTCGAGGGCTTCGGTGGCCGCGGGCCACTGGGCCAGCACCGCGTCGTACGCGGCCTGGAATGCGGTCTCCTGGCGGCTGTCGGTGAACACGCTCATGTGTCCACGGTGCACTCGTCTACGTGCTGTAGTCAACCCTTCCGGCAGCTAACGACCTCGTTGCCCTCTGCCGACGCCGCCGACGCCGGTTCCGGGCCCGGGTGGCGAGGTGCCCGAACAGGTTCATCGAGCCGAAAATCACGGCGCCAGTGGCGATCGCGTCCAGCCAATCGGGCACCGGCTCCTCGTGCTTCACTCCGAACGCCCCGGCGACCAACAGCACACGGACGGCGAGCCCGATCCGGGTGATCTCCGGTTCAGGCGTGTCGTCCGGCTGCGCCACGGCCGCGGAGCCCGACGTCGGCAACGCCGCTCCGAGCCGTTCGAGTTCGGCGGCCTTCCCGAGAGCGGCCCGGTGCTCGGGATGCGCGACGTAGTGGCTGATCGCTTGGGCGACGAAATGCGGATCGGCCCCCTCGACGGGCACCACGTCGTCCTCCACCGCCCAGCCACGACGCTGCGCCAGCTCCGGACGGGCCAGCCGGAGACGGAGCGTGAAGTCGGCGTCGGGCCGGGCCGGCTGTTCTGGGTCGAGCCCGTCCCACGGCACCCACAGGGAGCTCAGCCCTCGGTCGGCGCTGAGGCCATCGGGCGTGAGCCGCACGCCGGCCCCCACCCACATCAGCCGGGTGACGGCGCCGGCCACCGGCACCGCGACCAGCGTCGCCAGTAGCCACCACCGGTCGCCCCCGGCGGCGATGTCGATCCACGTCACGCTGACGCAGACCGCGATGAACCCCCAGCAGGAAACCCCCATCAGCACCGCGGCCCCGTGCCGCGGCGTCGCGAACGCGCCGGGATGGGCCTCCAGCGTGCGGGGCATGCGGCGGTTGAGCACGTTCAGAATGACCAGCGCGACCACGAACAGCAGCACGATCACGCCCACAGTCGGCGGGTAGATCGCAGACTGCTGGTCCGGCCGGCGAACAGCCGCGACACCCGGAAGGATCGCCGCGGCGATCCCGAGCACGGTCATTGGACGGCGCCAGCGATCCATTGCGCGGGAGAGCCGGGCAATCGACCGGCGCATCAGGCCGTCCACACCGCGGCGCGGTCGAACATCGGGTCGGGGACCGCCGTGGCCTTCTCCAGCACCGCCTCGACGACGTCCCGGCGACCGAGCATGCCGATCCGGAACTCCTCGGCGAACGCCTGCGACGACAGGCTCGCGCGCACCAGCCGCACGTTGCGCTCGGAATCCGCCGGATCCATCTGCTGCGGCTGGTACCCGATGTCGCTGCCGAGCGCGCTCACCGCGCCGAGCAGCCGGGCGCCGGCGGCGGCGTCCCCGGCCAAACCGAGCGCCCCGGCGAGCACGTGCAGCGTCGCCAGCCACGACGTGACGTCCGGCTCGCTCTCCAGGAACCGGGCGAGCGCGGCGGCGCTGCGGACCGCCTGGTCGGCCTCGCCCCGGTCGAGCCGCACCTTGGCCAGCATCCAGCCGGCGGAGCCGACCGCGAAGTTGTGCTCGGCCTTCCGCGCCACCGCGACCGACTGCTCGAATAGCGTGGCCGCGCGGTCCGGATCGCCGGAGAGGCGGGCGATCTGCCCCAGTGCGGCGAGCGCCTCCGCCTCGCCCGGCCCGTCGTTCCACAGCCGGGCTTCGTCCAGCGCCTGCTGCGCGATCGCGGAGGCGGCCGCCGGGTCGGCGGCGGAGAGGTAGGCCTGGAACGCCCGGGCCCGGACGTACTTCGTCGTCATCGCCGCGGGATTGCCCTCGGCCAAGACCGTGCGGATCGACTCGGCAGCGGCCGCGTGTGCCCCGGCGAGGTACTGGAGCGGTGCGAGCGCGAAGTACGCAGCGGCCCGCTGGGGATGCGCGTGCTCGCCGAGTGCCTGGAGCGCCGCGGTCGCCCACGCCGTGCCCTCGGTGATGAGTCCGAAGCGGTACCAGTACCAGCCCAGCGCGCCGCAGAGCCGAAGCGCCGTCGTGACGTCCCCGTCCGACAGCGCGGATTCGAACGCCGACCGGACGTTCGGCTGCTCCTGCCGCACCCGGGCGAACCAGATCGCGGCGTCCCGGCCGAGCCAGTGGCGGTCGGCCTCCTCGACGGTCTCCACGACCCAGGTCCGGTGCCGCGCCCGGACGGCTGCTCGCTCGGCGTCCGGCAGCAGGCGGTTTCCGTACTCCCGCAGGCTCTCCAGCATGCCGAACCGCCGCGGACGCGCGGCCGGGTCGGAGGTGAGCAGCGACTTGGCGAGCAACGTCTCGACGTCGTCCGCGGTGGCGGCTCGCGAGCCGTCCGTCACCGCGCGGACCGCCGCCAGGTCGAACCCGCCGGAGAAGACGCCGAGCGTCGCGAACAGCCTGCGGTGGGCGTCGGTGAGGTCGTCGACGGACAGCGAGACCGACGCCTCCAGGCTGCGCAGCCGCTCCGGTCCGGTGCGGGCGCCGCCGACCAGCAGCGCGAACCGGTCGTGCAGGGAGGCGGCGATCTCCTCCACCGACAGCGTCCGGGACCGCGCGGCGGCCAGCTCGATCGCGAGCGGCAGGCCGTCGAGTTCGGCGCAGATCGTGGCGATCAACCGCTCCTCGTCCGGCGTGGGTCGCCAACGTGGGACGAGGGCCTGCGCGCGGGTCACGAACAGCTCCACCGCCGGGGAGGTCCCGGCGAGCGGGCCCAACTCGGCGAGGCGCTCCCCGGGGACGCCGAGCGGCTCCCGGCTGGTCGCGAGCACGGTGACCCCGGGGCAGAGCGGAAGCATCTCCGCGACGAACGCCGCCACCGCGTCGAGCAGGTGCTCGCAGTTGTCCAGGACCAGTAGCGCGGTGGTGTCGCGGAGGAAGGCGGCGAGGTCGGCCGTGCGCTGCGCCCCGGCGGCGCCGACGGTCGCGGCGACGGTCACCGCGAGCAGCGACGGGGACGGCAGGTCGGCCAGTTCGACGAACCAGGGCCCGGCGGGCGGGTCCTCGTCGGCCTCCTCGCGGGCGGCGGCCAGAGCCAGGCGCGTCTTCCCGACGCCGCCGGGGCCGACGAGCGTGACGAGCCGGTTCCCGGCCAGCGCCGCACGGAGGTCGGCGAGGTCGGCGTCCCGGCCGAGCAAGGGCGTGAGCGGTGCCGGCAGGAGCGGCCGCGGCCGGAGCGGCCCGCCCGACCCGTCCGGCACGCCCGGCCCGGCGAATCCGTTGGGCTCGGCGAACCCGTTGGGCTCGGCCGGCTCCGGACCTCGGTGCGGGTCGGTGCCGCCCGACGGTGCCTCGGGAGCGCGGGGAGTGGCGCGCGGCGTCGCGTCCGGAGCACCGTCGAGGCGGCCGTCGAGCACGTCGCGTTCGAGCCGCTGGAGGCCCGGCCCCGGATCGATACCGAGCTCCTCCCGCAGCACCGACCGCGCGGTGCGCATCACCGCGAGCGCGTCGGCCTGGCGGCCGTCGCGGGCGAGCGCGCGGGCCCGCAGCTCCCAAGTCCGCTCGCGCAGCGGATACTCCCGGGTCAGCTGGTCGAGGTCGGCGTGGAGCGACGCGTCGACGCCGAGCCCCAGCGACGCCTCGGCGCGCTCCTCCCGCGCGGTGATCCACAGCTCCCGCAACCGCGCCACGTCGGCGGCGAGGAAGCCGCGTTCGGCCAGGTCCCCGTAGGGCGGTTCGCTCCACTCGGCCAGCGCGGCGTCGAGTGCGGCCAGCGCCTCGGCCGGACGGCGGTCCCGCAGCGCGCGGGTGCCGGCGCGCGCTGAGGCGGTGAACCGCCGGGCGTCCACGGCGTCGTCGGGCAGCGCCAGCGAGTACCCGGTGGGCGAGCTGATCAGCACGGTCGCGGCGGCCCGGGCGGCGCGGTCCGGCTCGAGCTCCGTGCGGAGTTTGGCGATGTAGGAGTGCAGTGCCTGGCGGGCGGCGCGCGGCGGAGCGCCGTCCCAGATGGCCTCGACCAGCTGGTCGTAGGTGACCGCCTGTCCACCCGCGAGGACGAGCGCGGCGACCAGCGCCCGCACCTGCGCGCCGCCGAGTCGCAGCGGCACGTCGTCGCGGTACGCGCGGACGCCGCCGAGGACGTCGACGCGGACCACTCCGGAGGTGTGCGGAGAACCTGGCCCCGGGTCGACCACTGCGTCCTCACTCCTCGCGATCGGCTGACCGGACATCGATCTAACGCAGAGTACGGGGAAGGGCAACAGAACCCGCTTGGCGCCACTGTGCGTGTGCGTCAGCGTCGCGACCTGATTTCGTCTTGCTCACTCCTCGGTTGCTCAGGTGTGATTCCGTGTGGTTGGGGGTAGAAGGCTCGCGTTTCGACCGACGGAGGGAGCAGGATGGCCACGGCACGCGGTCACTGGGATCTGCCTCCCGGGTGGAAAGCCGACCCGGAGGACACCGCGGACGACGACGTCCGTTTCATCGACCCGGAGGACCTCGCCGATCATCGGCTGTACGGATCGTGGTCCGACCGTGTTCCGGTGGACGCGGAGGACGCGGCGTTCGACGTCGACCGTCCGCGGGTGGAGGAGTACCTGGCGCTTTGACTCAGAGCCGGTTCAGTGCGCGGGTCAGGATCGTCGCCGCTCGGGCCAGCACCGTTTCGTCGTCCGCCGCGTCGAGCGCCGGCTTGCGCGTGTAGACCGCGTACACGACCGGGGCGCCGCTCGGTGGCCAGGCCACCGCGATGTCGTTGACCGCTCCGTAGCGCCCCGCGGTTCCGGTCTTGTCGCCCACCGTCCAGTTCGACGGCAAACCGGCCCGGATCCGCCGGGCGCCGGTCAAGCTCGCGCGCAGCCACTCGGTCACCAGCGTGCGGGCCGAGGCGTTCAGCGCGTCGCCGAGCACCATCCGGTGGAGCGTCCGGCCGACCGCCGCCGGTGACGTCGTGTCACGGGGGTCGCCCGGCGTGGCCTCGTTGAGTTCGGGCTCCCACCGGTCGAGCCGGGTGACGTCGTCGCCGAGCGTTCGGAGGAACCGGGTCAGCCCCGGCGGCCCGCCGAGCTCGGCCAGCAGCAGGTTGCCCGCAGTGTTGTCGCTCTGGGTGACGGTGGCCACGCAGAGTTCCGCCAGCGGCATGCCGTCGTCCAGGTATTGGTCGGTGACGGGCGAGTGGGGCAGCACGTCGTCGCGGCTCCAGCGGACGACCCGGTCGAGCCCGCCGCGCTGAGCGACCGCCGCCGCGGCGAGCACCTTGAACGTGGAGGCGAGCGGGAAGCGTTCGTCGGGGCGGTGGGCGACGGCGGTGCCGGTGCCGGTGTCCAGGGCCCACGCGCCGATCCGGGTGCCGGTCGACGTCTCCAGCGCCTGCAGTTCGGGCACGGCGGCCGGGGCCGGGGTCGCGGTTGGACTTCCGCCCGCCGTCGGTGTCGGGCTCGCGGTCGGCGTCGGGGACACCTCCGGGTCGGCCGACGTCGATTGGCAGGCCGCGAGCAACGAAAGAGCCGCCCCACCCACCAGAACGGATCGGCGGGTGAGGCGGCTTTGCTCAGCCGCACCGTGTCGGCTCACCAGAACGGATCGGGGGGTGGGGCGGCTTTGCTCAGCCGCACCGTGTCGGCTCACCAGAACGGATCGGGGGGTGGGGCGGCTTTGCTCAGCCGCACCGTGTCGGCTCACCAGAACGGATCGGGGGGTGGGGCGGCTTTGCTCAGCCGCACCGTGTCGGCTCACCAGAACGGATCGGGGGGTGGGGCGGCTCTGCACAGCCGCACCGTATCGGACGGCGTCGACCGTACGGTGCGCTGCGGGGACGGATCAGGCGGTGGGGCTCGCGGTAGGGGCGGCTTCGTCGGTGGGCGCGTCGGTGGGCGTGTCGGTCGGGGCCGGAGTCGGCGCGGTGCGGCCGCTGGCGTTGATCCGGACCGCGGAGCGGGTGGTCCCGGTTTGCGTTCCGCTCAGCGCGACGTGGGCACCGGTGGGAACCGCGGCCAGCGTGGCCCGCGCGTCGTTCACCGTGATCTTCGCGGTGGCCGCGACGCCGACCGTGACCGATGTGCCGCGACCGGTCTTCCCGCCCTTGACCGTGAGCGTGAGGGTGCGCGCGGTGGCGTCGACGGCGGTGACCGTACCGGTGAAGGAGAACGGAACCGGCTTCGCGATCGGCTTCTTCGCCACCGGCGCGGGGGTCGGCTTCTTGGCGACCGGCGCCGGCTTCTTCGCCACGGGGGCGGGCTTCTTGGCCGCGGGGGCGGCGACGGGCTTCTTCGCGGCGGCCGTCGTACCGGCCACCGCGGGAGCGGCGAGCCCCCCGGCGACGACGGCACCGGCGACGAGCGGCAGGACGGCGAGGGCGAGGCGGCGCATGGGGGGACTCCTGGACGGAACGCGGGGGTACGTCATCCACCATCGGGCGCGGCGGGGGCGGGTCGACTGCGCGCCGGGTGCATTTCGGGTGCGCCCTCGCCCCGCCAGCGGCAACCGGCGACGCGGGGCACGGAGTGATTCCTGAGCGGCGCGTCCGGGGTACTCGTCCGGCAGCAGACGGAATCACCGCGGGGCGCCGCCGCGTTACCTCGGTGGTTCGCCGACGAGAGCGCGGATCGACCGCGACACCGCATCGAAGGAGACGCCGCGATGACCGCATGGAACCCGGACGATCTGCACCGTGTCGGCCGCGCCATCGAACTGCAGATCACCTCGGCCCGGCCGGACGGCACCCTGCGGCCCTACGTGACGATCTGGGCGGTCCAGGTGGGTGTGGACCTCTACGTGCGGTCCGCCTACGGCGCGAACAACGGCTGGTACCGGCGTGCGAAGGCCAGCGGAACCGGCCGTATCCGCGCCGGTGGGGTGGAGCAGAACGTCACGTTCGCCGAGGCCGACGCCGACGTGCACCCCGCGATCGACGAGGCATACCACGCGAAGTACGACCAGTACGGGCCGGCGATCGTCGGCACGGTCGTCGGCCCGCAGGCTGCCGGCGTCACGCTCCGCGTCGTGCCCCGCGCGAGCTGACGGCGGGCGGGGCCCGGCGCTACTCCTCGGCGGCGAAGATGCGGAGCTGGAGCGCGAGCATCGCGTAGTACCCGACGAGCGTGGTCAGCTCGAACAGGCCCCGCGCGCCGAGCTCCTGCACCGCCGCCTCGTACCCGGCGTCGTCGAGCGTGCGATCCCGGAGCAGCGCGCGGGCGGTCCGCAGCACGACCCGCTCCACCCCCGTCAGCGACGCGGGGTCCGACCCGTCCCGCACCGCGGCGAGTTCGTCGTCGGTGAGCCCGGCCAGCCGCCCGACGGCCTCGTGGGCGAGCCGCTCGAACGCGCTGTCCTCGTACGCCGCGACCGCGAGGATCGCCAGCTCACGTGCGCGATCGGAGAGCACCGAGGAGTACCGCACCGCCTCGCCGATCGCTTGCAGCGCACCCCCGACCGGCGGGCTGAGCAGCATCGCGTTGAACGGGCCGCGCAGCGTTCCGTCGTCCTCGGTCAGCGGGAACGCCTGGGGCCCGGACGCGCGCCGGCCGCCGGTGACGGCCCGGTAGACCCGCTGCTGGTCGTCGTCCAACTCGGAGGGCGAGAAGCGCGGCAGACGGGTCACGATCCGCAGGCTAGTACGTGGTGCAGATCGCACCGTTGAGGCGGCGATTCGAGGCGTCCTGCTCTTGGTACCGGACGGTTCCACGCTCGATGATGGCGTAGCACCGTCCTGGCGACCGAGGGAGTCTCGTCATGCCCGCTGCGTCCATCTCTCCGGAGGAGCCTCCGACCGGCCTCGAACACGTCGACGTCGTGATCGTCGGCGCCGGCATCTCCGGAATCGGCGCGGCGTACTACCTGCAGAACCGCGCACCGGGAAAGACCTACACGATCCTCGAGGCGCGTGGCGCGACCGGCGGAACGTGGGACCTGTTCCGCTACCCGGGGATCCGGTCGGACTCCGACCTGCACACGTTCGGGTACGAGTTCAAGCCGTGGCGGGACGAGGAGTCGATCGCCGGCGCCGACAAGATCCTCGCGTACCTGCGGGAGACCGCCGCGGAGAACGACATCGACCGCCACGTCCGGTTCCACCACCGGGTGGTCGGCGCCGCCTGGTCGAGCGCGGACGCCCGGTGGGTCGTCGACGTCGAGCGCACCGACACCGGTGAGCGGACGCAGCTCTCCGCGAGCTGGATCTTCACCGCGACCGGCTACTACCGCTACGACGAGGGCTTCACCCCGCACTTCGAGGGCCGCGACCGGTTCGGCGGCCCGATCGTCCACCCGCAGCACTGGCCGGAGGACCTCGACTACGCGGGCAAGCGGGTCGTGGTGATCGGCAGCGGAGCCACCGCGGTGACGCTGGTGCCGGCGCTGGCCAAGACCGCGGCGCACGTGACGATGCTCCAACGCACGCCGACGTACATCATGCCGGTGCCGTCGAAGGACCCGATCGCCAACCGGCTGCGGAAGATCCTCCCGCCCGATCGCGCGTACGCGCTCACCCGCCGCAAGAACATCGCGCAGCAGGCGGCGATCTGGAAGTTCGCCCAACGGTTCCCGAACGCCGCGCGGAAGATCATCCGGTCGGTCAACGCCAAGCAGCTGCCCGCCGGCTATCCGGTCGACGAACACTTCAACCCGCCGTACGGCCCGTGGGACCAGCGGCTCTGCGCGGTGCCCGACGGTGACCTGTTCCGGGTGCTGCGCAAGGGCACGGCCTCGGTGGTGACCGACCGGATCGAGACGTTCACCGAGAACGGCGTCCGGCTGGTCTCCGGCCGGGAGCTGGAAGCCGACATCATCGTCACCGCCACCGGCCTCAACCTGCTGCCGTTCGGCGGCACCGACGTCACCGTCGACGGCGTCCCGGTGAACCTGCCGGAGACCGTCGCGTTCCGGGGCATGATGCTTTCCGGCGTTCCGAACCTCGCGTTCGCGATCGGATACACGAACTCCTCCTGGACGCTCAAGGTCGGGCTGCTCTGCGAGTACTTCTGCCGTCTGCTCAACCACATGGACGCGCACCGCTACGACTCCTGCGTACCGGTGGTGCCGGATCCGGACATGCCCACGCGTCCGTTCCTGGACTTCGACGCCGGGTACGTCAAGCGGTCGCTCGACCAGCTGCCCCGGCAGGGCGCGGCGGCTCCGTGGCTGATGTCGATGAGCTACCAGGACGACGTCAAGCTGCTGCGCAACGGCCCGGTCACCGACCCGGCACTGCGGTTCACGTCCGTCGACCGGGCGGCCACCGCGGCGGAGATGGCCCGATGAGCGACTTCGCCGGAAAGGTCGCCGTCGTCACCGGCGCGGGCTCCGGTATCGGCCGGGCCCTGGCACTCGGGCTGGCCCGCCGCGGCGCACGCCTGGCGCTCAGCGACGTCGACGGCGCCGGGCTCGCCGGAACCGCCGACGAGGTGTCCGCGCTCGGTGCGCCGGTGCACGCCGAGCGGCTCGACGTCGGCGACCGGGACGCGTTCGGGGCGTACGCCGCCGCGGTGGCCGGCCACTACGGCGTCGTCCACCAGCTCTACAACAACGCGGGGATCGCCGACTCGGCGCCGTCGATCCTGGAGTCGAATTACGACGCGTTCGAGCGGGTGCTGCGCGTCAACCTGTGGGGCGTCATCCAGGGCACGAAGGAGTTCCTGCCGCACCTGGTGGCGTCCGGCGACGGGCACGTCGTCAACATCTCCAGCCTGAACGGGTTCCTGGCGCAGGCCGGGCTCGGCCCGTACTGCACGTCGAAGTTCGCGGTGCGGGGCTTCACCGAGACGCTGCGGTCGGAGATGCTGCGCGACGGCCACCCGGTGCGCGTCACGGTCGTCCACCCCGGCGGCGTCGCGACGAACATCGCGGTGGCCGCGCTGACCGCGGCGCGGGAGCGCGGCGAGACCGTCACCGCGGAGCAGGAGAGCCGCACCCGGACCTACAGCGAGAAGCTGCTGCGGATGGACCCGCAGCGGGCGGCGACGATCATCCTCGACGGTGTCCGCGCCGACCGGCCGCGGATCCTGGTGGGCAACGACGCCAAGGCGGTGGACGTGCTGGTCCGGCTGGTGCCGCGGAACTACCCGCGGCTGGTGAACTGGTGGGGCAAGCGGCTGTTTCCGGAGCAGTGACCCGGGGCCCGGGGATCGAGCCTCGGCCCGGCGGGACCGGTCCGGTGGGGCCAGTACAGACTGGGCCGGTGGGCGGGAATTGGCCGGTGCCCTCGACGCGGGTGCGAGAGCTGATCCGGCGTGGTGCCGAGATCGCACTGCACCCGCCGGGCGCGTGGATCGAGGAGCTGTACGCCGCGGCGCTCGGCGGGGAGCGCATGCGGGCGATCGCGGAGGACCCGGTGCTCAGCGAGGGAGCCCGGCGGACGAACGTCGCGAACGTGCTGCACTGGGCCGCCGCGAACCTGCAGCGGCCGGGGGAGCGGGTTCCGGCGAACGTCAGCGCCGAGGTCCTGGAGATCGCCAGGGACCTGGTTCGCCGTGGCCTCGACGAGCGGGCGCTGGACTCGTACCGCACCGCGCAGAACGTCGCGTGGCGGCACTGGATGGAGATCTGCTTCGAGCTGACCGACGACCCGGCCGAGCTGCGGGAGCTGCTCGACGTCTCGTCCCGGTCGATCGGGACGTTCCTCGACGACACGGTCACCGCGCTCACCGTCCGCATGCAGGCCGAGCGGGAGGAACTGACCCGCGGCACCCACGCCGAGCGCCGGGCGGCGGTGACGCTGCTGCTGGAGGGCGCACCGATCAGCCGCAGCCGGGCCGAGGACCAGCTCGGTTACCGGCTCGGCGGCCCGCACGTCGCCGCGATCGTCTGGAGCAGCACCGGCACGCCGATGAGCGAGCTGGAGGACACCGCAGAGGCGGTCCGGAAAGCCGGCGGGGCGTCCCGCCGGCTCACCGTGCTGGCCGGCGCGGGCACGGTGTGGATCTGGCTGCCCACCGCGGACGCACCGCCCACCGAAGCGCTCCAGGCGCACCTGCCGGGGAGCGCGGACGTCCGGGTCGCCGTCGGACGTCCGGGACGTGACCTCGAGGGCTTCCGGCGCAGCCACCTCGACGCGCTGACCACCCAGCGCATGCTGGCCCGGCTGACCTCGCCCCGGCGGATCGCCCGGTTCGAGGACGTCCAGCTGGTCGCGGCCCTGACCGCGGACCCGACCCAGGCCGACGAGTTCGTCGCGGAGACGCTCGGCGAGTTGGCCGCGGCCGAGCCGGAGCTGCGCGACACGCTCGTGACCTACCTGCGCGAACAGTGCAACAGCTCCCGCACGGCCGAGCGGCTGTTCACCCACCGCAACACCGTGCTGCGGCGGCTGGCCCGGGCCGACGATCTGCTGCCGAGGCCGCTGGCGCAGAACACGATCGCCGTCGCGGCCGCGCTGGAGGTCCTGCACTGGCGCGGCCGCGCGGGGTGAGCGCTAGGCGGTGTTTCACCGCCTACGACCCGGGAACCCAGAACACGTAGTCGGCGCCGTAGCGGACCGAGCGCCGCTCGTCCGGCGTACACGGGCCGGTCGGCGAGAGGCCACCGCGGGTGTTGACGCGGCTGATGTGGGTCACCGCCGCCAGCTCGGTTCCGGCCGGCGCGTTCTCATACGCCTCCACCCGCAGCAGCAGCCACGGGATCGTGCCGGGCTGCGGCACCGTCGGCTGCACCAAGGCGCCGACCAGCGTCGACCCGTCGCGCTTGGAGGTCCAGCTCGGCCCGGCGTAGTGGTGGATCCGGCCGGGACGTCCGTACCGGACCAGGCGTGCCTCCGGGGTGGACCCCGCGTTCCAGGTGCCGGCCGTGCCGCAGGTGTAGGTCTGGACGCCGTGGACGACCCGGTACACCGAGAGAACGCGGTAGTTCCCGCTCGGCCTCGGCGTGCCGGGCGGCAGCGTGTAGCCGCGTTTGCCGTGCTGCATCGCAGGGTTTTGCTGCCCGGCTCGGCCGTGCTGCATGGCCGGCGTCCCTTGCGCGGCCTGGCCGTGCTGCATCGCCTGCGCTGCGGCGGGCGCGAGCCCGCCGGCGAGCGCGGCCGAAGCGGCGACTGCGAGGACGGCCCGAAGCCGGCGTGTCCCCCCGATGCCCCACATGCTGAACCTCCGATGTGTCGCGACGCTGTGACGGGTTCATCTACCCATGGTCACGGCGTTCGTGGAGGTCCTTTAGAAGGTCTTAGTTCTGGACGCGGTCAGGCCGATTTGCCGGCGGCGACCGCCGGGTTGCCTTCGCGGGTCCGGTCGAGCCACTGCATCACCGGCGTCGCGGCGACGCCGTGCACGACCACCGAGAGCAGGACGACGAAGCCGACGGTGGCCCAGAGCAGGTCGGTGCCGGGGAATTCCGCGTGGGTGACCGCGTACGCCACGTAGTAGAGCGAACCGATTCCGCGGATGCCGAAGAACGCGATGACCCACCGCTCCCGCGGTTTCGCGGTCGACCCCCGCAGCGACGCCCACGCGGCCAGCGGCCGCAGCACGAACACCAGCACGACGCCGACCAGCGCGGCCTGCCAGGTCAGCGGCGCGAGCAGGCCGTCGATCACGGCGCCGCCGAAGAGCAGCAGCAGCATCACGGTGAGCAGCCGCTCGATCTGCTCGGCGAAGTCGTGCAGCACCTGGTGGCTGCCGTGCGACCGCTCCGACGCCCGGATCGAGACCGCGCAGACGAACACCGCGAGGAACCCGTAACCCTGCACCAGTTCGGCCGCGCCGTACGCGAGGAACGTGATCGCCAGCGCCAGGAAGCCCTCCGCGTGGTCGGCCAGGCGCAGCGTGTCCGAGCGCGAACGGTAGAAGAACAGCTTGCCGAGCAGCCATCCGACCGCGAGCCCGACCGCCACGCCGATCACCACGCGCCACAGCACGTCCAGCGCGACCCAGCGCCAGAGCCAGTCGGCGAGCGCCGCCCAGCCCGAGGGCGCGTCCGCGGCGACGCCGGCGCCGGCCAGCGCGATCGCCCCGTAGACGAACGGGAACGCCAGCCCGTCGTTGAGCCCCGCCTCCGACGTCAGGCCGAACCGGACCTCGTCCTCGGAATCCTCCTCGTCGGTGGGCTCGCCGACCTGCACGTCGGCGGCGAGCACGGGGTCGGTGGGGGCCAGCGCCGCTCCGAGCAGCAACGCCGACGCGGGCACCAGGCCCGCCCACCACCAGCCCAGCAGCGCGCTGAGCGCGATCGTCAGTGGCATCGCGATCAGCAGTAGCCGCCACGTGACCGACCAGCGTCGCCAGCCGACCGGCCGGTCGAGCTTGAGCCCGGCGCCGATCAGGGCGACGATCACGCCCACCTCGGTGAGCCGGGTGGTGACCTCGGGATGCTCGGTCGGCAGCGGGGAGCCCAGGTCGAGCGGCAGGGCGAACACGAGCATGCCCAGCCCGAGGAACGCGATCGGCAGCGAGAGCGGGCGTCCTTCCAGCAGACGAGGCAGTACACCAGCGAGTAGCGCGCCGACACCAACGATGGCGTAGGCCAGGTCTGCGGATTCCATGACGCTACGTATGCCCCGTCCGTGCACGGATCACCCCTTCCGCGCGGGCGACGAAGAACACCCTCGGAGAGCACGTGGATCCGGTGCCGCGGCTGGGTACCCGCCCGGTATGTGGTTCCTCACCGCCCCGATTCGTACCCGTCTCGCTTCGCGGCCGGCCGGTGCACGGGATCGTCCCTCGGCCGTCACCGACGTCCTCGCGGCCGGTCTGGGAGCCGCGTTCGGGCTCGTGGCGCGGCTCCGCAACGCGCCCGCCCTGCATCCGCGCGGCTCGGTGGTCGCCGCCGTCATCCGGCGCGACGGATTGCCGGAGCCGATCGGGGTGCCATGGATCGACGAGCCGGGCCGGGACGACGCGCTGGTCCGGCTGTCCCGGGCCGCCGGTCTCCCCGCGCCGCTGCCGGACGTCCTCGGCCTGGCGCTCCGGGTCGACCCGGACGGGGAACCGGCCGACCTGCTGTTCTCCACCGCGGGGCGGGCGCCGGTCGCCCGGCACGTGCTGCGCCCTCGACGCGATCCGCGGCGCGCGGTCTACACCAGCCTCACGCCGTTCCGGGCTCCGGCCGGGGCGGTGGTGCTGGGTGCGCTGCCGGCACCCGCGCACCACGGCCGGCCGGCGTTCCACCTGGCGGTCGCGTCTCCCGCCGGGCCGTGGCGGCGGTTCGGCCGGCTGGAGCTGGCCGGTACCGGGTCCGGCGACGCGGACCTGCGGTTCGACCCGGTGTTGCGGCCGGTCGCCGAGCTCGAGCTGCCGGAACCCCTGGCGACGCTGCGGGCCGTGGCGTACCGCGCGTCCCGCGAGGGGCGGGCCCGCAGGCGGTTCCGTCCCTACCGGGAGACCGGTTTGACCAGCCCTTCCTGCGCGACCGTGGCGACCAGCCGACCGGCGGCGTCGAACAGCCGCCCGCGGCAGAGCCCGCGGCCGGCGCCCGCCCAGTCCGACTCCATCACGTAGAGCAGCCACTCGTCCGCCTGGACCGGGCCGTGGAACCAGACGGCGTGGTCGAGGCTGGCGACCAGCAGGCTGCGGTCGCCGATGATGGCGCGGTGCGGGTAGACGGCGGTCGAGAGCAGGAACATGTCGGAGAAGTAGGCGAGGCCGCACGCCTGCTGGATCGGGTCGTCGCCGAGCCGGTCCCGGATCCGGATCAGCACCTGTTGCCGGCGCGGCGCCTCGTCGCCCTGGAGTACGTAGTCGCGGGCCGGCCGGTCGACGAAGCGGACCTCGACCGGCTTGGGCGTGATCCGGGTCGAGAACCACTCGCCGAGGCGCGCGTCGGCGCGGGCCAGCGTCTCGGCCACCGATTCGACCGCGTCGAAGTCGGGCACCGGGGACGTCGGCACCTGGTGCTCCAGCACCGGACCGGACGGTGCCGCGGCGGCGAACGACGCGGTCAGCGCGAACACCTCAGACGAGCCCTGCCGGCCGCGGACGTACCGGACGGCCTGCGCGCGGCCGTCGCGCACCACGTCGACGGTGTACTCGGTCGGCTCCTCCGGGTCGGCCGCGTCGAGGAAGTGCCCGTGCAGGGAGTGCGGCACCCGCCCGTCCGGAACGGTCCGTCCGGCGGCGGCCAACGCCTGGGCGACCAGTTGCCCGCCGAAGACCCGAGGCCCGGACGACCGGTCCACCGCGGTGGCGAGGTACCGCCCGTCGCCGGTCTCCTTCAGGTCCACCACGTCGGCCAGGCTGAGCGGTGTCACCGGGGTTGTGCTGTGCATCCAGCGACAGTCGCACACCGGCCGCGGTGCCCGCCGGACGTGTGAACGGCGTCACCCCGCGGTGCCGGGAGGGGCGCTCGGCAGAATGGGCTGGTGTCGAAACTGGAGCGGCGGGTCGTCGAGGTCGCGGAGAGCGCGCTGGCTACCCGGAAGGTGGTGTCCGCGGTCGACGTCCTGACCGGTTTGCGGTGGGTGCGTACGGCGCAGGTCGACTCGTGGCGCCACGGCCGGGTGGACGCGCTGGAGGCGGCCACCGCGGTCGACGCCGCGAAGCTGCTCGACGCGGTGAGCATCCTGCGCGAGTGGGCGCAGCGGAAGGGTCTGGTGCCGGGGGACGCCGTCTACGTCGCGGCCAGCCGGGACCGGCGCCCGCTCCGGTTCACCCGGGCCGGCGACGACGCGGTGGAGGCGGCGTTCCGGACCGAGTGGAGCGCCGCGGATCTCAGCCCGGCGCGGCGGAAGCGGCTCGCCGAGCGGCAGCAGGCCGTCCCCGACCTGGTCGTGCACGCCGCAGCCGGAGTCTGGGCGTGCGACGGCTGCGACGGCACCGCGCCGTTCCAGGTGCCCGACGGCGACGAGCGGCTCTGCCCGGGCTGCGCCGACCTGGACCATCTGGTGTTCCTGCCGGCCGGCCACGCCGCGCTCTCCCGGCGCGCGAAGGCCGAGAGCGGCCTGTCCGCGGTCGTCGTGCTCTTCAACCGGCGGCGGAAGCGCTACGAGCGGCAGGGCGTCTTGGTGGAGGAGGACGCGCTCGCGCGCGCCGAACGATCCTGCCTGGACGACGAGGACGCGCGGGAGCGCCGGCGGCAACGGGACGAGGTGCGGCGCGCCGCCGCGGACGTGGAGTACCAGGCGGCGCTGGCGACGCGGATCGCCGAGCTGTTCCCGGGGTGCCCGCCCGCGCGGGCGCAGGCGATCGCCCGCCACGCGGGGGAGCGTCGCAGCGGCCGGGTCGGACGGTCCGCGGCGGCGAAGGTGCTCGACGAGGAGGCGGTGACGCTCGCCGTCGTCGCGGCGGTGCGGCACGACGACACCGAGTACGACGCGCTGCTGATGGCGGGGGTGCCCCGCCGCGAGGCCCGGGCCCGGATCCGCCGCCGCCTCGACGACGTGCTCACCGCCTGGCGGCGCCGCGCGCGCTGAATGACGCCATCTCCGCCTCCACGCGCGCCGTGGAGGCGGAGATGGCGTCAACGAGCGTCGGCGCGGGCTCCCATTGGGTGCCCGTGCGGGACCGGGATCAGGTCAGCGACGCGAGCGCGGAGTTCCAGGTCTGCGACGGACGCATGATCGCCGCCGCCTTACCCGGGTCGGGCTGGTAGTAGCCGCCGATCTCGGCCGGCGAGCCCTGCACGGCGAGCAGCTCGTCGACGATCGTCTGCTCGTTCGTGCTCAGCGTCTCGGCCAGCGGGCCGAACGCCTTCGCGAGCTCGGCGTCCTCGGTCTGCTTGGCCAGCTCCTGCGCCCAGTAGAGCGACAGGTAGAAGTGGCTGCCGCGGTTGTCGATGCCCCCGACGCGCCGGGTCGGCGACTTGTCCTCCTCGAGGAACGTCGCGGTGGCCCGGTCGAGCGTGTCGGCGAGCACCTGGGCGCGCTGGTTGCCGGTGGTCTGCGCGAGGTGCTCGAAGCTCGCCGCCAGCGCGAAGAACTCACCGAGGCTGTCCCAGCGCAGGTAGTTCTCCTTGACCAGCTGCTGCACGTGCTTGGGTGCGGAGCCACCGGCGCCGGTCTCGAACAGGCCGCCGCCTGCCATCAGCGGGACGACCGAGAGCATCTTCGCGCTGGTGCCCAGCTCGAGGATCGGGAACAGGTCGGTCAGGTAGTCGCGCAGCACGTTGCCGGTGACCGAGATCGTGTTCTCGCCCCGGCGGATCCGTTCCACCGAGAGCTTGATCGCCTCGACCGGGGCCAGGATCTTGATGTCCAGTCCCTCGGTGTCGTGCTCGGCCAGGTACTCCTCGACCTTCGCGATCAGGTTCGCGTCGTGGGCGCGGGTGGCGTCCAGCCAGAAGACGGCCGGGTCGCCGGTGGCGCGGGCCCGGGTGACCGCGAGCTTGACCCAGTCGCGGATCGGCGCGTCCTTGGTCTGGCAGGCGCGGAAGATGTCGCCTGCGCTCACCGCCTGCTCGAGCACGGCCGTGCCGGAAGCGTCGACGAGCCGGACCGTGCCGGTCACCGGGATCTCGAACGTCTTGTCGTGGCTGCCGTACTCCTCGGCCTTCTGCGCCATCAGGCCGACGTTGGGCACCGAGCCCATCGTCGCCGGGTCGAACGCGCCGTTGGCCCGGCAGTCGTCGAGCACGACCTGGTAGATGCCGGCGTAGCTGGAGTCCGGCAGGACGGCGAGCGTGTCGTGCTCCTGGCCGTCCGGGCCCCACATGTGGCCGGACGTGCGGATCATCGCCGGCATCGAGGCGTCGACGATGACGTCGGACGGCACGTGCAGGTTCGTGATGCCCTTGTCCGAGTCGACCATCGCCAGCGCCGGGCCGGCGGCCAGCTCGGCGTCGAACGAGGCCTTGATCTCCGCACCCTCGGGCAGCGACTCGAGCCCCTTGAAGAGGCCGCCGAGGCCGTCGTTCGGGGTGAGTCCGGCGGCCGCGAGGACGGCGCCGTACTTGGCGAACGTCTGCGGGAAGAACGCGCGGACGACGTGGCCGAAGACGATCGGGTCGGAGACCTTCATCATCGTGGCCTTGAGGTGCACGGAGAACAGGACGCCCTCGGCCTTGGCCCGGGCCACCTGGGCGGTGAGGAACTCGCGCAGGGCGGCGACCCGCATCACCGAAGCGTCGACGACCTCTCCGGCCTGCACCGGCACCGACTCGCGCAGCACGGTCGTGGTGCCGTCGTCACCGACCAGCTCGATCCGCAGCGTGTCCTCCGCCGGGACGACCACGGACTTCTCGGTGGACCGGAAGTCGTCCTGGCCCATCGTCGCGACGTTCGTCTTCGAGTCGCTGCTCCACGCGCCCATCCGGTGCGGGTGGGCCTTCGCGTAGTTCTTCACCGAGGCCGGCGCGCGGCGGTCGGAGTTGCCCTCGCGCAGCACCGGGTTGACGGCCGAGCCTTTGATCTTGTCGTAGCGGGCGCGGACGTCGCGCTCCTCGTCGGTCTTCGGCTCGTCCGGGTAGTCCGGCAGCGCGTAGCCCTTGCCCTGCAGCTCGGCGACCGCGGCCTTGAGCTGGGGGATCGACGCCGAGACGTTCGGCAGCTTGATGATGTTGGCCTCGGGGGTCTTGGCCAGCTCACCGAGCTCGCTCAGCGCGTCGGAGATGCGCTGCTCCTCGGTGAGGTACTCGGGGAAGACCGCGAGGATGCGCCCGGCCAGGGAGATGTCGCGGGTCTCGACGCCGACGCCGGCCTGCGACGCGTATGCCTGGATCACCGGCAGGAACGAGTAGGTCGCTAGCGCGGGTGCCTCGTCCGTATGGGTGTAGATGATGGTTGAGTTCGTCACCAGGGCTCCGCTCCAGATCCGCACCGCGTTGTGGTCAAGTCGATCAGTACCGTCCTCGGACGCCAGACTAAGCGCCCCGAAGCGGGCAGCTCCGGAGTGCCCCGCGAGACGCGCCTCCGAACAGTACATGCGTACTGTATCGGGTGCCCGCCACCGCCTGCCCAGCGGCCCGCCGCTACCGTGACACCCCGTGAACACGCTCGCCGTCGGCTCGTACACCTCGGACATGAACGGCAGCGGAGACGGGCTGACCGTGCTGCCCGGCGGCCACCTCGCGGTGGCCTCGCCCTCGTACGTCATCGCGGACGCCGGGACGCTGTACGCGGTGCACGAGGGGGAGGGCACGGTCGCGTCCTACACCCTCGCCGACGGCGGCGCGCTGCGGCCTCTCTCCACCCAGCCCACCGGCGGCGCCTCGCCGTGCCATCTCGCGCGCGTCGGCGCGCACACGACCGTGCCGGCCGGCCGGCACCCCGAGGGCCGCCTTCCGGTGCCCGGTGGGCATCTCGTCGTCGCGAACTACAGCTCGGGCAGCGTCTCGGTCCATCCGGTGAGCCTCGGCCGGATCGGTCCGCGCACCGACCTGGTGCAGCACGTCGGCGCCGGGCCGGACCCGGATCGGCAGGAGGGTCCGCACCCGCACCAGATCCTGGTCGGCGCCGACGGGACGATCACCGTCGTCGACCTCGGCCTCGACCGGCTGATCCACTACCGGCTGGACGACGGGGCGCTGACCCGCACCGGCGAGACCGTGCTGCCGCCCGGCTCCGGCCCGCGGCACGCGGTGGTCCACCCGTCCAGGCGCTGGTACGTCGCCGCCGAGCTCGCCGCGGCCGTGCTCACGCTGGAGAACGACGTGGTCGTGGCGACCACCCCGGCGACGACCTCCGACGAGCCCACGCTGCCGAGCGGAATCGTGCTCTCCCCGGACGGCCGGTACCTCTACCTGGCCAACCGGGGCGCCGACACGGTCGCGACGTTCCACCTCGACGACGCGGGCATCCCGGCGCTGGTGTCCGAGGTGCCGTCCGGCGGGGTGTGGCCACGGGACCTGGCGTTGACCGGCGACGGACTCGTCGTCGCCAACGAGCGCTCGCACACGCTGGTCTTCCTCGACCTCGCCGACGGCGTCCCGGTGCCAGGCGGCCGGACCGTGGAGGTCGCCTCGCCGACCTGTGTGCGGCCCGTAGCCTGAGCGCCATGCACACGCTCTACCCGCCCCTCGAGCCGTACCGCACCGGAATGCTCGACGTCGGTGACGGCCACTCGGTCTACTGGGAGGAGTGCGGAACGCCCAACGGCAAACCCGTGGTGTTCCTGCACGGGGGGCCGGGCGGCGGCTGCTCACCCGAGCACCGGCGCCTGTTCGACCCGGCGCGGTACCGGATCGTCCTGCTCGACCAGCGGGGCTGCGGGCGGAGCACCCCGCACGCCGGCCTGCCGGTGGCGGACCTGAGCGCGAACACGACCTGGCATCTCGTCGCCGACCTGGAGGCGCTCCGCGAGCACCTGGGCATCGACCGCTGGCAGGTGTTCGGCGGGTCGTGGGGGTCGACGCTGGCGCTGGTGTACGCGCAGACGCACCCCGAGCGGGTCACCGAGCTGGTGCTGCGCGGGATCTTCACGCTGCGGAAGGCCGAGATCGACTGGTTCTACGAGGGCCCGGCGGGCATGCTCGCGCCCGAGCGGTGGGAGGAGTTCACCGCGGCGGCCCCGGAGGCGGTGCCCGGCGAGTACGTCGAGGCCTACGCCCGGCGCCTGTTCGACCCCGACCCGGCGGTCCACGAGCCGGCGGCGCTGGCGTGGGCGCGGTGGGAGGCGGGGAACATCTCGCTGTTACCGCGGCCGGAGTTGCTGGCCTCCTACGGCCGGGCGCCGTTCGCGACCGCGTTCGCCCGGATCGAGAACCACTACTTCCGGCACGGCGGCTGGCTCACCGAGGGCCAGCTGATCGCCGAGGCACGCAAGCTCGCTGACATCCCGACCGTGATCGTCCAGGGCCGGTACGACCTGTGCACCCCGGCCACCACGGCCTGGGAGCTGCACCGGGCGTTACCCGAGGCCGAGTTCGTCCTCGTCGACGACGCCGGGCACGCATTCGACGAGCCCGGCACCCTCGACGCACTGATCACCGCCACCGACCGATTCGCGGGGACGGAATGAGAGCCGCCCAGATCGTCCGCTGCGGGACGCCGCCGGTCGCCGCCGACCTGCCGGAACCCGAGCCGAGCCCCACATCCGTGCTGGTCGAGGTCCTCGCGGCCCCGATCACGCCGCTGGACCTGCTGTGCGCGTCCGGAACGTCGTACTTCGGCGTGCCGCCGACCCCCTACGTCCCCGGCGTCCAGGGCGTCGGTCGGTACGACGGCCGGACGGTCTGGTTCCCCACGTCGGCCGGGATGGCGCCGGGCGACGGCAGCATGGCGCAGCGGGTCGCGGTCCTGGCGTCGGACCTGGTGGAGTTGCCGTCCGGAGCGGATCCGGTCGGTGTCGCGGCCGCGGGCCTCTCCGCGGTCGCCGCGTACGCGGCGCTGACCTGGACCGGTGCACTCACGGCCGGGGAGCGGGTCGTGGTGCTCGGCGCCGGCGTGGTCGGGCAGGCCGCGATCCAGCTGGCCCGTTCCGCGGGCGCGGAGCTCGTCGTGGCCGCCGCCCGGTCGGCCGCGGCACAGCGCCGGGCTGAGGCCGCCGGAGCGGACGTCGTCGTGCCGCTCGACAGCGACGACGTCGACGAGCTGGCCCGCCGGTTCGCCGCGGCCTGCCCGGACGGCGCCGACCTCGTCCTCGACGGCCTGTTCGGGGCACCGGCGGCGGCCGCGCTGCGCGCGCTGCGCCCGGGCGGCCGCCTGGTGAACCTCGGTAGCTCGGCGGGGGAGACCGCGCCGTTCGACTCCGCGACGCTGCGGAGCCGGTCCCTGCGGGTGCTCGGCTACACGAACAACGCGCTGACGCCCGCCGATCGCGCCGCGGCCGTGCGCACGATCGCCGAGGCCATCGACGGCGGCCGGCTCGTCGTCGCCCGGGAGGTCGTTCCGCTGGAGGAGGTCACCGCCGCCTGGGAACGGCAGGCCGCCGGCGCCGCCGAGGGACGCATCGTCCTCACGCCGTGAACGCCTCGCGCAGCACCCCGGGCAGCGGGCCCGGGTGGAGCACGCCGAGGCGCTGGGTCGCCCGGGTCAGCGCCACGTAGAGATCGTTGCCGCCGCGCGGCGAGGCGTCGATCATCCCGGCCGGGTCGACGAGCAGGACGACGTCGAACTCCAGACCCTTGGCCTGGCCGACGCCGAGCACCACCACCGGCGCCGTGAGGTCCGGGTCCGGCCCGGCGGACGCCTCCGGCAGCACCGCGGCGACCTCCGACGCGAGAGCGTCGGGGGTGATCACCGCGAGCCGGCCCTGGCCGAGCTCGGCCAGTTGGGCGCGGACGTGCTCGGCGACCTGCTCCGGAGGAACCTCCGCGTGCCACGGCGGCACCCCGGTCTCCCGCACCGACGACGGCGGCTCCGCGTCGGCGTCGAGCGTCGCGAGCAGCGGCGCGGTGAGCGCCATGATCTCGGCGGGAGTCCGGTAGTTCACCGACAGCCGGGTCAGCCGCCACCGGTCGCCGACGAACGGCTCGAGCGCCTGGTCCCAGGCGCGGAGGCCACCCGGGCTCGACGTCTGCGCGATGTCGCCGACGAGCGTCATCGAGCGGGTGGGGCAGCGGCGCATCAGCAGCCGCCACGCCATCGGCGACAGTTCCTGCGCCTCGTCGACGATCACGTGGCCGAACGTCCACGTCCGGTCCGCGGCGGCGCGCTCGGCGATCGTGCGGCGGTCGGCGACGCCGAACTGGTCGGCGAGCTGGTGGGCGTCGAGCATGTCGGTGACCGACAGCGCCTCGCCGTCCTCGGAGGCGGAGCCCGCGGCGATGTCGAGCACGCCCTGCGCGTAGGCGATCTCCTCGTCCCGGGACCGGGCGGCCCGGGACCGCGCGGCCCGGTCGTCGACGCCGAGCACCTGGAGTGCCTCGTCGAGCAGCAGCAGGTCGGCCGTGCTCCACCCTCCGGCGACGCTGCTCACCGCGGGCCGCACCAGCAGCGCCTGCTCGTCCGGCGTGAGCAGCCCACCGGCCGCCGACGCCAGCCGATCCGGCGAGGCGAACAGCTCCGCCAGCAGCCGCTGCGGGGTCAGCCGGGGCCAGAGCAGCTCACAGGCGTCCGCGACCGCCGGATCGGACTCGGCGACCGCGCGGTAGTCGACCGCGGTCTCGGCGTACGCGTCCTCGTCCCCGGGAGCGTCGGCCAGGCCGAGCCGGGCCAGGTCGCCGCGGACCGCCGCGTCCAGGTCAGCGCCCCCGAGCATCTCGGCCGCGTCGGCCACGAGGCGGTCGGCCAGCCCGCGGGCGTGCGCGATCAGCTGCCGGGCGACCTCGTCCACCACCAGCCGCACGAACGTCGGACGCGCTTGGTTGTGCGGACGCCGGGTTGCGCGGGCCCGGTCCGCGGCCGCCACCCAGAACTCCGGCTCCAGCCGCACCGGATCGTCGCCGACCTGCAGGGTCAGCGGCCGGCCCGGGGGAGCCTGCCGGTCCCGGACCGCCGCCGCCAGCACGTCGGCCAGCACCGGCCGCCCCTTGACCTCGACGGTGGCCGCCGCCTCCCGACGGTCGGCGACCACACCCGGGAACAGCTCACCCACCGTCGAGAGCAGCACGCTGGTCTCACCCAAGCCGGGCAGCACCTGCCCGATGTAGCGGAGGAACGTCGCGTTCGGGCCGACCACCAGCACGCCGCGGCTCGCGATCCGCGCCGAGTGGTACAGCAGGTACGCCGCGCGGTGCAGCGCCACCGCGGTCTTGCCGGTGCCCGGACCACCCTGCACGACCAGTACGCCGTTCTGGTCGCTGCGGATGATCGCGTCCTGCTCGGCCTGGAGCGTGGCGACGATGTCCTGCATCCGGCCGGTGCGGCCGGTGTTCACCGCCGCCAGCAGGGCGGCGGCACCCGCCAGGTTCTCCCGGCCGGCGTCCGGTGCGCCATCGAGCACCTCGTCGTCGAGCGAGACGACCCGCCGACCCCTGGTGACGATGTGCCTGCGGCGGTGGACGCCCTCCGGCGCGGCGCTGGTGGCGACGTAGAAGGCGCGGGCGGCCGGGGCGCGCCAGTCCACCAGCAGCGGGTCGGCGTCCGGGTCGTCCGCGGGCAGCCCGATCCGGCCGATGTAGTGCCGCTCGCCGCTGCGCAGGTCCAGCCGGCCGAAGCAGAGGCCGTTCTCGGCCGCTTCCAGCCGGGACAGCCGCGTGGCGTACTCGGTGAACGCGGCGTCCCGCTCCGTGCGGGCCTGCGGGGTGCCGCCGGGCCGGGCCGCGACCTCGGCGAGTCGTTGCCGGGTCGTGTCCCGCAGCGTGTCCAGCCGTGCGTAGAGCACGGTTAGCCGGTTCTGCTCGCGGTCGAGGTCGCTCGGGGCGTCGTGCGGGGTCACGGAGTCAGCGAGAGACACAGTCCACCTTTGGTGCGGTTCGTAGCTTCCTGGCGATCGCTACGGTCCGGGCCGTCGGCCGGCTCGGGCGTGCGGGAGGCCAACGTCGAGGACCGGTCCGGTTGTTCCCACCCGCGGCCCACTTTTTCTGCGATCGAGGCGACCCGGCGGGGTCCGTCGTCCCGCGGCCGATCGGCCTAATGTGGAAGCGGCCGGGCGTGCCCACTGGATCGATCAGCTCCGACCGTACGACGTAGATGGGGGAGAGGCCCGGATGACGACCGTGTTCCGAGTGGACCGCGGAACGCGTGACCGCTACGCGCAGCTCGTCCGATACCACCAGGACCTGTTCGTCGACGCCTGGGGCGACATCGCGCCGGTGGAGTTCGCGGCGGTGGCCTGGCGGATCGCCACACCACCGCTGACGACGACCCCCGCGTACGTGCGCTGGCACCGGCGGGTGCTCTCCGCCGAGGTGGTGCGCAACTTCTGGGACGGGTCGCTGCTGGCCCGCGTCCAGCTCGTCGCGCCGTCGCCGGTGAACCTGGCCACGCTGCCGCCGGTGTCGTCCGGGGCGCCGCCGACCAGCCCGTTCGGCGACGACCAGGTCCGGGAGCCGGGAGACGGCGCCTGGCGCGGATGGACGAGCTCGTTCGGCCAGTTCGTCACCCCGACCGCGCAGGACCTGGCCCGCGGGCCGTTCCTGCGGACCACGGTCCTGGTGGAGGCGCCGCTGCCGCTGGCCGGGCTGCCGGAGGCGCCGGATGGTCCGGTCGAGGGATTCGAGGACGACGCCGACCGCGCGGTGGCGGTCCTGGCGCGGGCACTGGACCGGCTGGTCGCGCCGGTGGTCACGAGCCTGGAGTCGTCCGGCCTTCCGCAGTGAGGCCGGGTACGGCCCATTAGGTAATAACAAGCCCATACGCGTCAGGGTCCTCCTCGGCGACGACCGGGGAGAGCGGCGCGGCACGCCTCGCTACCCACGGAACGCCTCTCTGGTTAAAGTATCGCTTCTAGGAACAAAACCGGGTATTCCGTTCACGATCAGGGGGCGCGGTGGCGCAGCGGATCCTGTTGGTGGACGACGAACCGGGCGTGCTCGAGGGTCTCCGCCGTACGCTGGCGACTCGCTACACCGTCGAGGCGGTGCTCTCCGGAGCCGAAGGGCTGAAGAAGCTCGAACTCAGCCGCGGGGGTTCCAACCCGTTCGCGGTCGTCGTCTCGGACATGGTGATGCCGGGGATGGACGGTGTCGAGTTCCTCGCCCAGGCTGCCGAGATCGCCCCGGACGCCGTCCTGATGGTGATCTCCGGCAAGGTCGACATGCGGTCGACGATCGCCGCGGTCAACACCGGCCGGCTGTTCCGCTTCATCGCCAAGCCCTGCAGCCCGCGGGATCTGCACGCCGCGATCGACGCCGCGCTGGTGCAGTACCAGCGGTCGAAGGCCGAGGGCGACCTGCTGGAGAAGACGCTGACCGGCGCGGTGAAGGTCCTCGCGCAGGCCCTGGCTATGGCCAGCCCGGAGACCGGGAGCCGGACCACGACGATCACCGAGCTGGTGGCGGGCGCGGCACGGCTGCTGGGCCAGAGCCACAGCTGGGAGCTGCGGATGGCGGCCCGGCTCAGCCAGCTCGGGCTGGTGTCGATCCCCTCCGACGTGCTGCAGCGCGTCGAGGGCGGCATCGAGGGCAGCGCCGGGGAGAAGACGATGTACCGCTCGCACCCGCTGGTGGCGAGGGATCTGCTGGCCGATATCCCGAAACTCGAGCGGGTCGCGGCCTGGGTCGGCGGCCAGACCGTCGATGCGACCGCTCCGCCGCCGAAGGCCGACCCCGATCCGGACCCGCGGACGGAGCTGCAGCGGCAGATCTTCACGGTCGCCACCGAGTTCCTGGCCGCGAAGGACATCGGCGAATGGCCACCGGAGTGCGCGGCCCGG
The DNA here is from genome assembly GCF_039536245.1 of Cryptosporangium minutisporangium. NCBI lineage: Bacteria > Bacillati > Actinomycetota > Actinomycetes > Cryptosporangiales > Cryptosporangiaceae > Cryptosporangium > Cryptosporangium minutisporangium. The sequence goes on from NZ_BAAAYN010000040.1 coordinate 51,267, forward strand.
CTACTCGTCGGCGGCCGGTACCGGCCCGAGGTGGTCCAGGCCGTGCTGAAGACCGCCCAGGAGCGGGACGCCGTCCCGGACGCGATCTCGGTGACGATCAACCAGCTGAAGGTGGGCGCACGGTTCGTCCGGGACGTGAAGGCCACGACCGGGGCGATCCTGGTGCGCAAGGGTGATCGGGTCACCGAGGCGATCCGGGTGCGGCTGCAGAACTTCAAGACGTACGTGGGTGTGGTCGAGCCGCTGCGGGTGACCCCGCCCAACGAAACGTTCTGAGCCCTTCCCGCCGGCGGGTTAGTTGGTTTTCGGGAAGACCACCTCTCAGCCGCCCGCAGCGGTGGCCTTCCCGAAAACCAGCCGCCACGCAGCGCGCAGCGTGGGCGGGGAGTGGGATCAGCGCCAGTGGGTGGGGCGGTCCAGGTGCGGGGGGATGCGGGTGGCCCGGTCACCGCGGGCGGCCGCGAGCTGCGCCGGGACCAGGTACAGCGCGTCGGTGAGGTCGGCGCCGGACACATCGGCGTCCCGCAGGTCCGCGCCGAGGAGATCGGCCCACCGCAGGTCCGCCCCGCGCAGCGTCGCCGCGATCAGGTAGGCCCCACGCAGATCGGCGCCGCGGAACGTGGCTCCCGGCAGGCGGGCGCCGATCAGATCGGCCCCGGCGCGGTCGGCGCCGGTCCAGTCGGCGCGCCCCGGACCGCCGGTGCGGCCGGATTTCCCGCGGGGACGGCCGGGCGGGGTCGAACCGGAAAGTGGGGGACCGGTTCGTCGGTGACCGGGCACGGCCGCGGCGCGAGCCAGCCGGCTGGCCTCCCGCAGCAGCGGCGTCACCGCGCCCCGGTGCGCGTCGACGTCGAGCGCCAGCAGCTCCTCCGGTGTGCCGTCGGCCAGCGCCCGGGTGTGCTCGGCCGCGGTGGAGAGCGCGGCGTGCACCGGGGCGGCCGCGGGCAGCGCGAGCGCTTCCTCGGCGTACCAGCGCAGCTCGTGCAGCTGCCGCTGGACCGCGAAGACCGCGAACATCGCTCCGGCGGTCTCCGGCGCGTCGCGCCACGAGCGGCCCCCGAATGTCTGCTGCGAGACGCGTTGCCCGGCGCCGAGGCAGTCGAAGACCGTGCACCCGGTGAACCCGGACGGACGGAGCCGTGCGTGGATCCCGCAGCGGTGCTCCGCGGTCAGGTTGCCGCAGGGTGTCCCGGCGGGCTTGTCGACGGCGAAGTCCGCCGAGCGGGCGAAGGGCAGCGCGACGCAGCACAGCGCGAAGCAGTTCGCGCAGTCCGGGCGCAGGTCCGCCGGGACGCTGCGGTGGGGCCCGCTCATCCGGCCAGGGTCCGCTCCGGCAGCCCGAGGTACATCGCCCGTCCCGTCGTCGAGTCTCATGGATCGGGTCCATTCTGCCAATCGGTGAGACCAAGTAGTAATAACAAGCCCATACACCTGATCACACCCCACCACTGAAGACCAACCCCACGCCGAGCAGGGGAGCCCCTCGGCACCTAGGGTGGATTCGTGGAACTGGACGAGGAGACGCTGGCGTTCGCGCACCGGATGTTCGACCTGGCGCGCGGCGGGCACACCGACGAGCTCGCGGCGAACGTCGACGCGGGTCTGCCGGTGAACCTCACCAACGACAAGGGCGACACGCTGCTGATCCTCGCGGCCTACTACGACCATCCGGAGACGGTCGGCGCGTTGCTCTCCCGCGGCGCCGATCCGAACCGGGTCAACGACCGTGGCCAATCGCCGCTCGCCGCCGCGGTGTTCCGCCGGTCCGAGCCGAGCGTCCGGACGCTGCTCGCGGCGGGTGCGGATCCGCATGCCGGCGGACCGTCCGCCCTGGACACGGCGCGGTTCTTCGACCTCCCGGAGATGCTGACCCTGTTGGAGGGTGCGGCCGGGAACGGCCAGAACCCACCTGCGTAGTAACAAGCCCATACAGACGAACGCACCCACCACAAGATGCAAACATCACACCGACGGGACCGGTGGGCCCCTCGGGCGCGGGGCAGGGGTAGCGTCGTCCCCCGACAGCAACGATGGTGGGAGGCGTGATGGTGCAGGGACCAGTGACGGTCACGGTCACCGGTGCAGCGGGACAGATCGGCTACGCGCTGCTGTTCCGGATTGCGTCCGGACATCTGCTGGGGCCGGATGTTCCGGTGAAGCTCCGGCTGCTGGAGATCACCCCGGCTCTGAAGGCGGCCGAGGGCACCGCGATGGAGCTGGCGGACTGCGCCTTCCCGCTGCTGCAGAGTGTCGACATCTCCGACGACCCGCGGGTGGCGTTCGACGGCGCGAACGTGGCGCTGCTGGTGGGTGCGCGGCCGCGGACCAAGGGCATGGAGCGTGGCGACCTGCTCGAGGCCAACGGCGGGATCTTCAAGCCGCAGGGTGAGGCGATCAACGCGGTCGCGGCGGATGACATCAAGGTGCTGGTGGTCGGTAACCCGGCGAACACCAACGCGTTGATCGCGCAGGCGCACGCGCCGGACGTGCCGGCGGAGCGGTTCACGGCGATGACGCGTCTGGACCACAACCGGGCGATCTCGCAGCTGGCGTCGAAGCTGGACGTGCCGGTGACCGCGATCAAGAAGTTGACGATCTGGGGTAACCACTCGGCGACGCAGTACCCGGACCTGTACCACGCGGAGGTCAACGGGAAGGTCGCGGCGGAGCAGGTCGACGAGGCCTGGCTGCGGGACACGTTCATTCCGACGGTGGCCAAGCGGGGTGCGGCGATCATCGAGGCGCGGGGTGCGTCGTCGGCGGCGTCGGCGGCGAACGCGGCGATCGATCACGTCTACAGCTGGGTGAACGGTACGCCGGAGGGTGACTGGACGTCGGCGGCGATCCCGTCGGACGGCTCGTACGGTGTGCCGGAGGGTCTGATCTCGTCGTTCCCGGTGACGGCGAAGGACGGGAAGTTCCAGATCGTCCAGGGCCTGGAGATCGATGCGTTCTCGCGGGAGCGGATCGACGCGTCGGTGCAGGAGCTGGCCGAGGAGCGCGACGCGGTGCGCGGGTTGGGCTTGATCTGAGTTTTCGGTGTGCCCGGCGGGGGCGGCGACCTACTGGTCGCCGCCCCCGTTCGCCGTTTCAGGCGGCACCGGCCGGGGTGCCTTCGGCGACGCGGATGGGTTCGTTGACGCCGACGGTGGCGGCGAAGTTCGCGAGCCGGATCTTGACGGCTTCGGTGACGGTGTCGCCTTTGCGTACGAGGACGACGCCGGAGGTGGCGAGGACGTCGTGCTGGAAGACCATGCCGAGGCGGAGGTCGCGGACGGTGAGTTCGCGGATCTCGTCGGAGTGGCCGGCGCTGGTGGCGGCGTGGAGCACGGTTTGGACGACGTCGGGCCGGTGGCGGCAGGTGCCGGTGAGGCGGCGCGCGGTGGCGGTGGGTTCTTCGGCTTGTTGGCGTGCGGCGACGAATTTGGTGGCGACGGCGAGGACGTCGATGCAGAAGCCTTCTTCGTCGTTCTCGGCGGGGTGGCTGCCGTCGCTGTTCTGTTGGGCGATCCAGCGGGCGACGCGTTCCATGCGTGGGATGCGGATGAGGAGGTCGTGGGCCACCTGGGGGTGGGTGGCGTACATGGCGATTTCTTCGGGGGTGGGGTTGGCGCCGGTCTCGACGCGGTCGACGACGTCGGGTGGGATGGCGACGAGGCCGATCTGGCTGAGTTTCGCGGCGGCGCGGAGTTCCCAGACGTGGCTGAGGTGGAGGGATCGGGCGGCGGTGTCGACGAGGCGGCTGGTGCGGGTGGTGCGGCTGTAGGCGTCGGGGTTGCCGAGGGAGAGCAGCTGGGAGAGGACGTCGACGGAGCCGGCGAGGGTTTTCTGCAGGAGTTCGCGTTCGGCGTGGACGAGTTGGTATTGGCGGAGGGCGTCGTCGATCGCGCTGCGGAGGCCGTGGGGGCTGCAGGGTTTGGCGATGAAGCGGAAGAGGTTGCTGTCGTTGACCGCGGCGATGGTGGAGGGCAGGTCGGCCTGGCCGGAGAGGATCATCAGGACGGCGTCAGGGGCGACCTGGTGGGCTTTGCCGAGGAATTGGGCGCCGTTCATCTGCGGCATCATCATGTCGGAGATGACGACGGCGAACGGGTCGGTGCTGTGCCGGTTGCGTTCGAGGATGGCGAGGCCTTCGGCGCCGGAGAGGGCGACTTCGATGCTGAAGTGGCTGGCGAGGTTGCGGCGGACGCCGTCGAGGACGCGCGGTTCGTCGTCGACCATCAGGATTCGTACCAACTCGACCCGCCTACAGTCTTAGGCCCGTTAATTCCCTTTGGCGCAGTTTAGCCGTATCTTTGCGAAAAGCCTCCGGCGCGCCGGGGACTGGGGGACGCCGGGTACGGGAGGCCGACGATGGGCGACGTCACGCCCCAGCCCGCTGACACGGAGCCGCTGGCGCCGTCGGACGAGGCCATGCGTCGGCTCGGGGCCAGCGCGTTGCTGTCGCCCCTCGGTCTGGCGATCACCGACGCCGTGGGGCGGGTGGAGTGGGTCAATCCGGCGTTCACCCGGCAGACCGGCCTCTCCCTGGCGAACGCGGTCGGGCGGCACCCGCTCGATCTTCTGCTGCCCGCCCGCGAGTTCACGCCGGACGAGGTCGAGCGGCTGCAGCGGGAGCTGGCGGCGGGAGGACGCCTGCACCTGGAGTTCGACACCGAGGACGGGGTGGGCACGCCCTGCCGCATCAGCCTGCGGCTGGGTCCCGGCGCCGGTGAGGACACCGTCCGGTACTTCGTCCTCCTCATCGAGGACATCACCGAGCGGCGGGACAGCGCCGAGGAGGCGCAGCGCACCGCGGCCCGCGCCGAGGCGGTTGTGCACGAACTGCACGCCGAGCGGGAGCTGCTCGCGAGCGTCCTGTCCACGATCCCGCACGTGGTGTTCTGGAAGGACACCGAGCACCGCTACCTCGGGTGCAACCAGCCGTACGCGCGGCTGCGGGGGCTGAGCAGCGACAAGGACCTGGTCGGGCGCCGGGAGGGTGATCTCAGCCAGGACGAGCTGGGGCTGCTGATCGCGCAGATCGAGGGGCACGTGCTGGACAGCGGCACGCCGGTCGTCGACCAGGCGGTGACCGTGCAGGGCCCGGACGGGCACGCGCAGATGCTGCTGCTGAGCGTCCTGCCCCGGCACGCGGACGCGAGCGCTCCGGGTGGGGTGATCGGCGTCGGCGCCGACGTCACGCGGATCACCGCGCTGGAGCGTCAGCTGGCGCAGGCCACGCGGCTGGAGTCGATCGGTCAGCTGGCCGCCGGCCTCGCGCACGAGATCAACACCCCGGTGCAGTACGTGTCGGACAACGTGCTGTTCCTGGCGGATTCGTTCACCGACGTGCTGGAGGCGCTGCGGTCGATCGCGAACGTCGCGCGCGGAGCGGAGCAGGATCCCCGCGGCGACGCGCAGGCGCCGACCGTGGCGGATCTCCGGGCTCGGTTGTCGCTGCTGGTGGATGGCCTGGACCTGGATTTCCTTGGGACGGAGATCCCGAGCGCACTGGAGCAGACGCTGGAGGGTGTCGCGCGGGTCGCGGAGATCGTGCGGGCCATGAAGGAGTTCTCCCACCCCGGTCAGGGGCGGACGGAGACCGATCTCAACCGCGCCGTGGAGACGACCGTGCAGGTGTCGCGCAACGAGTGGAAGTACGTGGCGGAGATGGAGATGGATCTGGACCCCGGCGCCGGCCTGGTGCCGTGTTACGAGGGTGAGCTCAAGCAGGTGATCTTGAACCTGCTGGTCAACGCGGCGCATGCGATCGCGGAGAAACAGCAGCGCAGCGGTGATTCGGCGCAGGGGCGGATCGGGGTCAGTACCCGCCGGGTCGGGGACACGATCCAGATCTCGGTGAGCGACACCGGCACCGGCATGGACGAGGCGACGCGGCTGCGGATCTTCGACCCGTTCTTCACCACCAAAGAGGTCGGGAAGGGCACCGGTCAGGGCTTGGCGATGGCCCACAGCTGTGTGGTGGGCAAGCACGGTGGGTCGATCGAGGTCGACTCGGTGGTGGGTGAGGGTACGACGTTCCGGCTGATCATTCCGGCGACGGTGGAGGCACCGCAGCCCGAACCGATGACGGGTTGGTGAGCAGGGTGCTGCGGGTGATGTTCATCGACGACGAGCCGAACATTCTGTCCGGGCTGCGGCGGATGCTGCGCAGCCAGCGCAACGAGTGGGACATGCAGTTCGCGAACTCCGGCGCGGAGGGTCTGGCCCTGATGGCCGAGGCGCCGGTGGACGTGCTGGTGTGCGACATGCGGATGCCGGGGATGGACGGCGTGCAGGTGATGGCGGCGGTCCGGGAGCGGTATCCGTCCACGGCGCGGATCATCCTGACCGGGCAGACCGATCGGGAGTCGGTGATCGCCGCACTCGGCCTGACTCAGCGGTTCCTGCTCAAGCCGTGCCGCCCGGAGGATCTGATCGCGGCGATCGAGCAGGTGATGGAGGTGCGCCGGGCGGTCACCGAAGGGCAGATCCAGGCGTTTCTGGGGTCGGTGCACTCGTTGCCGCGGCCGCCGGCGGTGTACACGCAGATCGTGGAGATGGCGTCCCGGCCGGACTGCAACGTGCAGGATCTGGTCGAGGTGATCGAGCACGACATCGCGACCGCCACCGAGGTGCTCAAGCTGGTGAACTCCGGGGTGTTCTGTGCGCCGCACCCGGTGGACACGCTGGCCGGTGCGGTGGTGCTGCTGGGGTTCGACGCGATTCAGGCGCTGGCGCTGGCCAGTTCGGCGCTGCGGTCGGACGTGCCGACGCCGGAGAGCTTCGATCTGGACGCGCTGGCGAACTACAGCATGGTGGTCGCGGCGATGTGCCGGAAGATCGCGGCGGCCGAGGGCGCGGACCGGAACGGCGTCAGTGCCGCCTTCCTGTCCGGTTTGCTCCATAGTGTCGGGTTGCTGGTGCAGGTCAGCGCGAGCCCGGGCGGCTGGGAGCTGGTGCGCGAGGGGTCCCGCGACCCCTGGGCGCAGGCCGAGGTGGAGGTCGGGGTGTTCGGCTGCACGTCGACGCAGGCCAGCGCGTACCTGCTGGGGCTGTGGGGGTTCGCCGAGCCGATCGTCCACGCGGTGCTGGAGCAGCCGGTGCGCCCGGAGGATCCGATGGCGACGCCGGCGGCTCACACGCTGGCGTACGCGCGGATGCGTGCGGGCTACCCGAAGGCGGAGATCGCGGGGGCGCCGGGCACGTACCTGTCGCCGGAGCGGCTGGCGCGCTGGGACGAGCTCTGTGCGGACCTGCGGGAGGACCTGGACACCGTGGTCTGGCCTCCCGCTCCACTTCCCCGATAATGTGCATTATGTAAAGTTGCGGGTTCCGGGGCCCTTGGGAGGACTCCGGTGGGCGCTCCCCCTCAAGCGGTCGCGACGGCGGCTTTCGAGCGGTCGGTGGCGAGCTTGATCGCGAGCCCGGCGAGCGCGGTGCCCATCAGGTAGCGCTGGACACGCAGCCACGTCGGGCGGGTGCCGAGGAACCCGGCGATGGCGCCGGCGGTGAGCACGATCAGCGCGTTGACGGTGAGCGCGACGGCGATCTGGACGCTGCCCAGCGTCAGGCTCTGCCACGCGACGTGGCCGCGGGCCGGGTCGACGAACTGCGGGAGCAGCGAGACGTAGAGGATCGCGATCTTGGGGTTGAGCAGGTTGGTGACCAGCCCCATCGTGAACAGGCGGCGGGCCGGGTCGGGCGGCAGCGGCGTCGGGTCGAAGACGTTCGTGCCGCCGGGGCGCAGTGCCTGCCAGGCGAGGTAGAGCAGGTAGGCGGCGCCGGCGAGCTTGATCGCGGTGTACAGGGCGGGGACGACCGTGAACACCGCGACGAGCCCGACGGTCGCGGCGGTGAGGTAGACGAGGAAGCCGACCGCGACGCCGGTGAGCGAGATCAGTCCGGCGCGGCGTCCCTGGGTGAGGGTGCGGGAGACCAGGTAGATCATGTTCGGCCCGGGGGTCAGGACGAGCCCTAGGGCGACGGCGGCGATGCCGAGTAGCGCGCCGGTGGTGATCACGGGGCCTCCTGTGCGGGTGGTGCCTCTCTCCCCCGTCACCCAACCGGAGCGCGTGCGGCGATCGCCAGTCCATTTACGCCGGTAGTGGCTGGTCGCCCTGTGGCCGGGGTCTCAGTCGCGGTCAACGGCGCACCCGATAGCGCAGGTGAAGCACCCGGTTGCTCTGAATCACCACGTCAGGATCCTCCAGCAGGTGCTGCGCGTGGACCGACCCGAAGTAGCGCTTGCCGGACCCGAACACGACGGGTACGACGTCCATGCGCACCTCGTCGACCAGACCCGCGGCAAGCGCCTGGCCACCGACGTCGCCGGCGGCGACCTCGACGATGCGGTCACCGGCGAGTTGCTGCGCCGTGGCCACGGCCGCCTCGACGCCGTCGACGAAGTGGAACGGTGCCTCGGGGTCCCAGCCCTCGGGCGCTGGCCGGTGGGTCACGACGACCACGTGGTCGATCCCGCTCGGAGGCTTCCCGTCCCAGCCGTCGGTCAGGTCGAAGACGTGGCGGCCGGCGATCGTCACCCCGATCTGGTCCCAGTACGGCCGGGTGTAGTCGTAGGACGTCTGCGACACCTTCACGAAGCCGCTGTCGTCCAACGGGACGTCACCGCTGGACAACCAGTCGAACAGCGGTCCGGGCTGGTCGTTGTCGTCGGCGATGAAACCGTCCACCGATACCGTGCTGTACAGGACCACCGTGCCCACGGGACTCTCCTCTGCTTCGGGGTGCCCCGAAGTTAGCGTGTCGTGGGCTGTCGCTCTTGTACGAAATCAATCGGCAGGCAACGGCCAGCCGTCGAACGCGTGGCCGGGGTGTTCGCGCAGGAACCGCCGCCGGGCTTCGACGTACCGGGTCGGCGTGAGCCCGGTGAACGCCCGGAACTCGTGGCCGAAGTGGGCCTGGTCGAAGTAGCCTGCGCCACCGGCGAGGTCGGCCCAGTCGATCGGTCCGGCGGGGTCGATCGCGAACACGAGGGCGGCGAAGCGGTGCGTGCGGGCCAGCCGCTTCGGCGGAACGCCGATGAGCTCCTTGAACCGCTGCGCCAGATGAGTGCTGCTGACACCGGCTGCCACGCTCAGGTCGCCGATCGTCACCGCTCCGCTGGTCGCCGCGATGACGCTGCTCAGATGGCGGACCAGCCCCAGGCCGGCGGTTTCGCGCAGCCGTCGCATCAGCTCCTCCTCGAGAAGCGTCAGCATCTCCTGCGGTGCGTCCGCCGTTGCCAGCTGGTCTCGCAGCTCCGCAACTGCCGCCCGGCCCCACACCTGCTCTATCGTCACCGGCCGGTCACACAGCTCGGCCGCGGGCATCGGCAGGAACGGCGCCAGCCCCCACGGCTTGACGTGCGCGCCGACGGACCGGGTCGGGACCGGGTAGCTGAACTCCCACGCGCGGGTGGGCATGGTGACCACGCAGCCGTCGGCGTACTCTGCCGGCTCGATCTGGGCCGTTTCGATGTCGGTGCCGGCGCGGATGCGGAACGGCGCCCCGAGGTTGACGACGAGCAACGCCGACGGCGCCGGCGGCAGGGTCAGCCGGGCGTACGGCGGCGCGCCCTCCAGGTAATAGAGGTCGTCGATCAGCCCGTCCAACGGCGGTCGCGGCGCTCTGGACACGTACTCCACGCCCACAGCATCGCCGATCCCCAGTGGGCTCAGTACACCGGGAAGGCCGCTCCCCCGGGATAGAACGGTTCCCGTTCGCCGCGGAACGCCGCCGCGCAGCGGCTCACCCCGCCGGGCCGCAGCTCCTCGACGCGACCGGCCGCGGCGAGGGTGGCGAGGCTGGTGCCGCCGAGGAACACCGCGCCGAGCTCGGCGGCGGAGAGCCGCACGTCGGCCGGGGCGCGGGTGGGTTCGCAGGTGACGCCGGTGTGGTCGGCGGCGAGGTGGTAGCGGCCGGTGTTCCACGGGCAGAACCGGTCGGTGACGTCGAGGACGACGTCGACCGGAACGACGTAGGCGCGGGCCGCCAGCGCGCGTTCGACGTCGACGAGCCGGACGTGGAGCTGGTCGTGGACGGTGGCGGTGACCGCCCGCGCTTCGAACAGCAGGTGCGGCAGCGGCTCGTCGAGCGCGGCGTTGCCTTCCACCTCCGGGTGCAGGTCCAGGTCGAGCAGGTAGCGCCAGAGCGCGGCGTGGGCGGCCGGAGCGGCGGCGGCGAGCTCGACGAGCTGGACGGCGGGGTGGCGCAGCCGGTACAGCGCATACCCGTCGGGGGTGCCGTCCGGGGCGTCGTGGACCACGAGGCGAAGGGCGGTGGCGCCGTCGCGTTCGTGTTCGGGGTCGTCCAGGCGGGTGTGCCAGAACTGCTCCGTGCGGTCGGTCCAGCCGACGGTGGTGCGGCGGACGGCGTCGTAGATCTGCGCGAGCAGCGGCCGGGCGTCGGCGGGCTGGACCCGCCGGACGGTGCCGGTGATCGGCGGGACGTCCGGTCCGAACGCGGCGCTGCGGCTGTCGACGGTCAGTCGGAGCCGGGAGCCGGCGATGCCGTAGCCGAAGCGTCCGTAGATCGCGGCTTCGGCGGCGGCGAGCACGGCGATCGGCTCGGCGCCGGTCTCGTGCAGTGTGGTGAGCTGCCGCCGGGTCAGCGCGGTGAGGATGCCGCGGCGCCGGTGGGTGGCGGCGACGCCGACCCAGTTGACGGCGGCGATCGGGGTCGGGCGGCCGCCGGGCAGCGTGAGCAGGCGGCGGTAGGAGCCCGTGCCGCCGACCGGCTGGTCGCCGTCGAACGCCCCGAGCATCCGGGGCAAGTCGGAGCCGACGACCGCGCGGACGGCCTCCACGTCACGGTCGGTGTAGTCCTGGCCCCAGGTGTCGGCGACCATGCGCAGCCAGTCGGCGAACTCGTCCGGTTGGATCGTCCTCATCGGGTACGCGTCGATCACCTGACAGTTTGTACCGTCTGCGGCGTCGTGCCCGCGCACCGGTCCGGACAGAGCACCGGCCCCATCGGACGCTGGGGGGCGTTCGATGGGGCCGGCGGGCAAGGTCGGCAGGGGTTAAGCCGACCTCGGGCTCTTCAGCGGTCAGTCACACTCGGCGCGGAGCACCCAGACACCGCGGTAGTGCCAGCCGCCGCGCTCCCACGAGCGGTGGAACGGCGAACCCCACTGGCCGCGCCAGTTGCCCCGGTAGCCGGTGCGGACGAAGTCGCAGTCGTAGTCCTCCCAGTAGCCGCGGTACTCGCCGACTCGGCCGGCCCAGTTGCACTGCCGGTAGCTGCGGAAGACTCCGACGACCTGGTCCTCGTCGCCGTTCCAGCCCCAGCCGTTCGAGCTGATCCGGCCGTCGTGGTTGGCGGGAGCCGCCGCCTGGGCGGTCCCCCCGAGACCGACGACCGCACCGCCGGTGACGGCGAGACCCGCCAGCGCCAGAGCGGCTCCGCGTGCTGTCTTAGATGCCATGTATGTCCCTCCTCAAGATGTATCGGGCAGGGAGTACGAAAGCACGCTAGATGTGAGTTTTGTGAGAAAACCTCGGGCCAACCGGCGGCGTGGCGCGCGCCACGCCCGAGTAATACCCGTACGGGGGAGGCTCGATTTCCGACGTTCAGCCAGTCACTTACCGGATCTTCGTCTCCACAGTGGGCAAATCGCCACTCCGTCACTCCTGGTGTCGAACCGAACCGGAGTGACCGGACGTACCAGTGAGAAAGGGATGGGCTGGGACCGGACGGAGGCGCGGAGCAGATGCCGAAACGGGTGGACCACCAGCAACGGCGGCGGGAGATCGCGGATGCGCTGCTCCGTGTCGTCGGCGTCCAGGGCCTGCACGGCATGAGCCTGCGGGAGGTGGCCGCCGAGGCCGGCGTCTCGCTACGCCTGGTCCAGTACTACTTCCCCAGCAAGGAGCAGCTGCTGCTGTTCACCGCCGCTTATCTCACGCGCCGGCTGTCCGAACAGGTCACCAGCCGGGTGGCGGCCGCCGGCCCGGCGCCGCCACCGCGCACGGTCATCGAGGCGACGCTGGCCGCGCTGCTCCCCACCGATCCGGACACCCGCCGGTTCCACCTCGCCCACGCGGCGTTCGCCGTGCTGGCGATGACCGACTCCACGATCGCCGCGCAGGCCGTCCTCGCCGGCCCGGACGCCCGGGAAGAGATCCTGGTCGAGGCGTTGCGGACCGTGCTGCGGCCACCGGCGGACCCGCGCGCGGAGGCCGCCGGCCTGCTGGCGCTGTCCGCCGGGCTGGCCACCAGCGTGCTCGGTGGTGCGCGCAGCGTCGACGAGGCGCTCGGCGAGTTGCCGCACCACCTCGACCGGCTGCTGCCGGCCCGTGCGCCGGTGCAGGTCGCCGGCTGGTGAGCGCGCGCGTGCCGTGCGGTCAGCCGCGCAGCTGCGCGGCGAGCGTGTCCAGCCGGTCGCGGGCGGCCCGGTAAGCCTGCTCCGCGGCCACGTCGGACGTCGTCGGCCCGGCCACCGTCAGCACGGCCCGCGCGCCGCCGGGGCCCGGTGCGAGCTCCCAGCCGACCGTCGCGTTCGGATCGTCACCCCATCCGTACCGCAGCGACGCCGGCTCGTCGGTCTCCGCATCGCGCGCCGGAGGCAACCCGTCGAGCAGCGCGCCCTCGCGGACGGCCCGGTCCGGCCCGGACAGCTGCGTCCACACGTCGGCCGGCGGCTTGGTCAGCTGGCGGACGAACCGCACCTGCCACCCGGTGCCGGTGGACTCGGTGACGCCCTCCCGCAGCCCGAACGCCTCCACGTAGCGGTCGTGGGTCGCCGCGACCCAGCCCTTGGACGGCTCGTCGGTGGGCTCCCCGGCCAGGCTCGCCGCCAGGACGTCCAGGCAGGCCACCCATCCGGTCGCGAAGCTCGCCGCGCCCGGGCCGTCGTCGAACGTGTGGGTGAGCGTGAGCAGGCAGCCGTCGCCGATCGGCGTGAGCTCCCAGCGCAGCACGTCCTCCTCCCAGCGGAACTCGAAGAGCCGTTCGGGTTCGAACGCGACGACCGTGCCGTCCGACGGCGGTGCCTCCTCCTCCCGGAAGGTGAACGTGAGCTTGCCGCCGGGCTGCAGGTCACCCGTCAGGTCGGCCGGGAACCAGCGGCTGAGCTCGGCCGGGGTGACCAGCGCGCGCCAGACCCGGGCGGGCGGATGGGCCAGCCGGCGCTCGATCCGGAGCACGTACCGACCGGCATCCTGTGTGAGCGTGCCTTCCACCGTGGGCTCCTCACTTCTCGGGGTTATCGGCCCCGAACATAACACTGTGGCTATATGCCGTGGCAAGTATGTACGACCGCTGGGTGAGAACTCGGTTCCACTCTGCGGACGTCTGGGCGGAGGATCGTGGCATGGGAAAGCAGTACGAACGGATCGACGACCGGCTGCGCAGCTTCATCGCGGAGCAGCCGGTGTTCTTCGTCGCGACCGCGCCGCTCGCCGGCGACGGCCACGTCAACCTCTCGCCCAAGGGCCGCTCCGGCTCGCTCGCCGTCCTCGACGAGTACACCGTCGCCTACCTCGACTTCGGCGGCAGCCACGCCGAGACCATCGCCCACCTGCGGGAGAACGGACGCATCACGCTGATGTGGTGCGCGTTCACCGGGCCGCCGACCGTGCTGCGCGTCCACGGCACCGGCGAACCGGTTTTCCGCGACGACCCCCGCTTCCCGGCGCTGGTGGCCACGATGCCCGACGCCGACGCCCCCGAGGTGCGGGCGGTCATCCTGGTCACCGCCGACCGGATCAGCGACAGCTGCGGCTTCGCGGTCCCGCTGATGGACTACCGCGAGGACCGGTCACTGCACGCGGAGTTCTTCGGACGCAAGGGCGAGGAGGGCTTCGCCGCGTACTGCGCGAGCAAGGAGCACAACCGGGCGAGCATCGACGGGCTGCCCGCCGTGCCGCTCCCCCTCCCACCCCGCCCCGCCGCACCCTCACCCACCTGACTCCCTCGCGCCGCCGCCTGCGGGCGGGCCGTGGCGGCTCTTCGGGAAGGCCACCTCTGCGGGCGGGGTGAGAGGTGGTCTTCCCGAAAACGACGTGGCGGCGGTGGCGCGCGTCAGACGGGGGCGGGGAGCGCCTCGGCGCGGCGGCGGCGCGCCCCGGCGGCGGCCAGGTGGATGCCGGCCGCGGGCAGCACGGCGAGCACGCACCCGACCCACAGCGGCGCTCCGCCGTACCGGTCGAGCACCACACCCCCGGCCACCGGCGCGAGCGCGAACCCGAGCCCGCCGGCCAGCCCGTACATGCCTTGGTAGCGGCCCCGGGCAGCGGCCGGCGACAGACCGGCCAGCAGCGTCGCGGTGGCCGGGACCATCGCGATCTCCGCGAGCGTCCACACCACGACCGTGCCGGCGTAGCCCAGCGTGGTGTCGGCGAACGCGGTCAGCCCGAATCCGAGACCCGCGGTCGTGGCCGTCACCGCGAGCAGCCGGGACGGGTCCCGGCCGGTCAGCAGCCGCGGCGCGAACAGCTGCCCGGCGGCGATCAGCGCCGTGTTCACGGCGATGACCAGTCCGAACGAGCGGGCCGGCAGCCCGTCGTCGGCCATCGAGAGCGGCAGCGCGGTCAGGTGCTGACCGAAGATCAGCGTGATGAGGAACCCGGTCGCGCACAGGCTGAGGAACACCGGGTCGCGGGCGGGTGTCTCGCCCCGGCCGGTGGGTGCGGGCGCGGCGGGCCGGGTCTCCGGCACGGTGAGCGCCACCAGCGCGGCCCCGGCGAGGCTGGTGGCCGCGTCGACCGCGAACACCAGCCGCAGGTCGACGCCGAGCAGCAGGCCACCGCCGAGCGCGGCCGCGCCGTTGGCCAGGTTCTGCGCCCAGTACAGCAGGCTGAACGCGCGCAGCCGCCCGGACGCGGGCACGACGTCGACGGCGACCGCGGCGAGCGCCGGCTCGTGCAGCCCGCGGGTGGCCCCGACCGCGAACGCCGCCGCGACGATCAGCGCCACCGGCCGGGACGCACCGAGCGCGGCCAGCGCCGCGGCGTTGCCCAGCAGCCCGGTGAGCAGCGTCGGACGGCGTCCCCAGCGGTCGGCGAGGTGCCCGCCGAGCAGCGCACCGGCCATCGACCCGAAGCCCGTCGCGCTCATCACCAGGCCGACCGCGGCGGGGCTGAGGTTCCGCTCGGTCGCCAGGTAGAACGCGAGCAGGAACACCACGACCGAACCGGCCCGGTTGATCACCTGGACGGTCCAGACACTCCAGTACGGCCGCGGCAGCGGTGGCATGCCCGGGAGAATCCCACCGGTTAATTCGCGTGCGGTCCGAATTTGCACCCGGTAGCGTGCTGTCGCGCAGGAAGTTCGGACCTGGACGGGATCGGAGGTGTGGGGTATGGCCGCCGCTGTGGTTGACGCTGCCCTGCGCAGCGTCCGGCCGTCCCTCGTCCTTCCGGCTGCCGACTGACGATCCCGCGTCCCCGCGGGCACCTCGGCGCCACTGTCCCGTAAAGGGTTCCTGCGTTGTCTTCTTCTCTTGAGTTTTTCGGTTGGGATTCCACCTGGGCGGACGCGTTCGCGCCGCACGCCGCTGGTGGGCTGACTCCGGGCCGGGTCGTCCGCGTCGACCGCGGCCAGTGTGATGTGGTGACCGCGGCCTCACCGGTGGGTGCCGTGGTGCGCGCGGAGTTCACCCGGATGGACGTGTGTACCGGCGACTGGGTCGCGCTCTCCGGCCAGTACGTGCACGCGGTACTGCCGCGCCGGACCGCGCTGGTCCGCGCCGCCGCGTCCGGGCTCTCCCACGGTCAGGTGCTCGCCGCCAACGTCGACGTGGTCGCGATCGTGGTGCCGTGCACGGTCGACGTCGACCTCGGCCGCGCCGAACGTCTGCTCGCGCTGGCCTGGGAGAGCGGCGCCCGGCCCGTCGTGGTGCTCACCAAGGCCGACGCCTGCCCGGACGTCGCCCGGGTGCACGAGCAGGTCGCCGGTGTCGCGGTCGGGGCCGACGTCGTCGCGGTGAGCGCCGTGCGCGGTGACGGGCTCGACGCGCTGGACGGGGAGCTGACCGGCACCGTCGTCCTGGTCGGACAATCCGGGGTCGGCAAGTCCACCCTGGCCACGGCGCTGACCGGGGTCGACTTGGCGGTCCAGGACGTCCGTCACGTCGACGGCAAGGGCCGGCACACCACGGTCCGCCGCGAGCTGATCCCGCTGCGCGGTGGGCGGGGCGTGCTGATCGACACCCCCGGCCTGCGCGGCGTCGGCCTGTTCGACGCCGAGGAAGGGCTGAGCCGGGCGTTCGCCGACATCGACGCGCTCGCCGCGGACTGCCGGTTCAGCGACTGCGCGCACGGCAGCGAGCCGGGCTGCGCGGTCCGGGCCGCGATCGACGCCGGAACGCTGCCGGCCCGGCGCCTGGACAGTTACCAGAAGCTCGTCCGGGAGAACGAGTGGGCGGCGGCCCGCACCGACGCGCGGCTGCGGGCCGAGCGCCGAGCCCGGGAGCGCACGTTCCACCGCCAGATGCGGGGCCATTTCAACCGCCCGGGCCGTGGACGGACGCGTTGACGTGCTCTGGTTCGCGATCCGCCGGGCGGTGGCCGCGGCCGGCAACGATGCCGCCGGCCATGGAGCCGCCGACCGCCGAACCGCACACCGCGGGCCCACCCGGCGGAGCGCGGGCGACTTTTTGTCGGTGGCCGGCGGTAGCGTCCGCATGCTTCCGCGAAGCGGGTGCGGTGGTGCCTTCGAGGAGGAGGCACCACCGCACCGACCTCCCGAAGGTTGACCTGCTGCGCTCCCTTGACCTGAAGGGCGCTTCAACTCCTACCGTTCCGAGCACCGGGCACGTCGGCCGCGACTTCGAGGATGACAAACCATGAGCATGGAGATGACGGCGTGGAACTCGCTGTACCACGCGATGCACGCGAGTGAAGATCGAAGGCCGTTCTCGCTGGCCACGCTGCGGCGCATCGGCGGGTTCGCCCGTCCGCACCGCCGGCTGCTCACGCTGTTCCTCGCGTTGTCGGTCGTCGGTGCGCTGCTGGCGGTCGCCACCCCGGTGCTGGCCGGGCGGGTCGTCGACGCGATCGTCAGCGGTGAGCAGACCGGTGTGGTCGGGCGGCTCGCGGCGCTGATCGCGGTGATCGCCGTCGCCGAGGCCGCGCTGAGCCTCGGCACCCGGTGGCTCTCGGCGAGCATCGGCGAGGGCCTCATCCTCCACCTGCGCACCGCCGTGTTCGACCACGTCCAGCGGATGCCGATCGCGTTCTTCACCCGCACCCGCACCGGTGCGCTGGTGAGCCGGCTCAACAACGACGTCATCGGGGCGCAGCGCGCGTTCAGCGACACGCTCTCCGGCGTTGTCGGCAACCTGGTGACGCTGGTCCTGACGCTGGTCGTGATGCTCGGCATCTCTTGGCAGATCACGCTGCTGGCGCTGGTGCTGCTGCCGGTCTTCGTGCTCCCGGCGCGCCGGATGGGCCGCCGCCTGGCGCGGATGGAGCGGGAAGCCGCGAACCACAACGCGGTGATGAGCACCCAGATGACCGAGCGGTTCTCCGCGCCCGGCGCGACGCTCGTCAAGCTCTACGGCCGGCCGCACCGGGAGTCCGCCGCGTTCGCCGACCGAGCCGGGCGAGTGCGGGACATCGGCGTACGCACCGCGATGGTGCAGTCGGTGTTCATCACCGCGCTGACGCTGGTCTCCGCGCTCGCGCTCGCGGTGGTCTACGGCCTGGGCGGGTTCTACGCGCTGCGCGGACAGCTCGACCCCGGCGCGGTGGTGGCGATGGCGCTGCTGCTCACCCGCCTGTACGCCCCGCTGACCGCGCTCGCCAGTGCCCGGGTCGAGGTGATGACCGCGCTGGTCAGCTTCGAGCGGGTCTTCGAGGTGCTCGACCTGCCGCCGCTGATCACCGAGAAGCCCGGCGCGCGGCCGGTGCCCGACGGTCCGGTGTCGGTCGAGTTCGACCAGGTGCGGTTCAGCTACCCCTCGGCCGACAAGGTGTCGCTGGCGTCGCTGGAGGAGGTCGCGACGCTCGACACCCGGGGCGGCGCCGAGGTGCTGCACGACATCTCGTTCACGGTCGACGCCGGGAAGATGGTCGCGCTGGTCGGCTCCTCCGGCGCCGGGAAGTCGACGATCGCGCAGCTGATCCCGCGGCTCTACGACGTCGACAGCGGCGCGGTGCGCTTGGCGGGCGCTGACGTGCGCGACCTGACCACTGAGTCGGTGCGCGACACGCTCGGCCTGGTCACCCAGGACGGGCACCTGTTCCACGAGTCGATCCGGGAGAACCTGCTGCTGGCCCGTCCGGACGCCACCGACGCCGAGGTGTGGGACGCACTGGAGCGTGCCCGGCTGGGTGATCTGGTGGCGGCGCTGCCGGACGGACTGGAGACCGTCGTCGGGGAACGCGGCTACCGGCTCTCCGGCGGTGAGCGTCAGCGCCTCACGATCGCCAGGCTGCTGCTCGCACGGCCGCGCGTCGTCATCCTGGACGAGGCGACCGCGCATCTGGACTCCACGTCCGAGGCGGCGGTGCAGGCGGCACTCGCGGAGGCCCTCGACGGGCGTACCGCGGTGGTGATCGCGCACCGGCTGTCCACGGTGCGGGCCGCCGACCAGATCCTCGTGGTCGAGGCGGGCCGGATCGTCGAGCGCGGCACCCACCCCGAGCTGCTGGCTCTCGATGGTCGCTACGCCGAGCTGCACCGCACCCAGTTCGCCACCCAGGACGCCACCCCGTCCGGCGAGCAGGACACGACCGACACGGACAGCGCCGACCGCACCCCGGTCACGCCCGCCCCGGTCGGCTGACCTGCCGATCGGCCGCCCCGCGACCTGACTGCCCCCGGCCGGCCGGGGGCAGTCAGGTCTGGGGCGCGTGGGCAGCGACGTGCTCGGCGAAGGACGCGAGGCCGACCTCGGCGCGGAGTTCGTCCATCCGCTCCGGGTCGGCCACCGGCCACGGCACCGGCGCCCCGTCGACCACACCGGCGATCTGCGTGCCGTAGATCTGCGGCCGGCCCTCGTTCACCCGCACCCGGTCGCGCAGCATCGCCAGGTCCCGCGGCGAGCCCTCACCCGCGGCGACCGCCTCCTCCAGCAGCGCCAGCGCCCGCCGCTGCACATCCAGCTGCCGGTCGGCGTGCATCGCGATCTTCCACGCGCAGCGTGCCGCTTCCTCCCCGACCAGCCCTGCGGTCGGCCACCCGTGCCGCGCCATGATCTCGGCGAGCCGGTCGCCGTGGGCCGCGGTCACCCGTCGCCACTCCAGCTGACGGCCGAAGCTCTCGGTGTCCAGGCCGTAGGGCGTCAGCTCCGTGTCGGCCGCGGCCATCGCGATCAACGCCGCCGCCAGTTCCCGTACCTGCTCCGCCACGCGGTTCTCCCGTCTCCCCGTCGTTTCTCTGCGCACGGACGCCGCTGGGCGGCGGCCGCGGCGTGCGACCGCCGCCCGGCGGCGCCGCGGACACCGTAGGCAGGAGTCACGGTCCCCGGCGTCCTTCCCCGGTCCGATGACGCCGGCCTCGGCGGACGCGATACTGAGAACAGTCGCCGAGCCGCTCCCCGGCCGCTGACATCGACGAGCACATCCACCCCGGCGCTGGCGAGAATCCGGCGGCGTGCGGCGTTCCTGCCACTTCTGGCGCGTCCGTCCCGTCCCTAGCGTCGGGATCCGTGAATGCCGCCTTCTTCCTCAGCCTGCACGTGCTCGCTGCGATCCTCACGATCGGACCGGTCGCCGTCGCGGCCAGCATGTTCCCCCGCTACCTCCGGTCGGCCGGGAGCGATCCGCACGCCGTGACGGTCCTGCGCACCCTGCACCGGATCTGCCGCGTCTACACGGTCATCGGGCTCACCGTTCCGGCGTTCGGGCTGGCGACGGCCGTGGCGCTCGGCGTGCTCACCGACGCGTGGCTACTCACGTCGATCGCGCTGACCGCGATCGCGGCCGGCGTACTCGCGCTGGTGGTGCTGCCCGGTCAGGCCGCAGCCCTCTCCGGTTGCACCCCCGACCACGCTGCCGCCTCACTCTCCACCGGAGGTACAGCCACCCTGGCCCCGAACAGGTCCGCGGCACGGCTCGGGGCGGCGACCGGCGTCTTCAACCTGCTGTGGGCTGTCGTGGTCGTCCTGATGATCGTCCGCCCGGGCTCGACGACCGGCGTCTGAGCGGATCGGGCGGAGCGGTGTGCGTCACGGCCGGGTATAGGTCGCCGAAACGCACAACGCTCCGGCGGCTAGGGCTCCGGCGACCGGGGCTCCGCCGCGCGGGGCGCTGGCGATTTCGGCGCCGCGGAAGGACGCGCGGTACGCCGCGGGGCTCACCCCGACGAGACGCTTGAAGCGCTCGCGGAACGTGCTCGGCGAGGTGAACCCGGTCTGCGCGGCGATCCACTCCACCGGATGCGCGGTCGTCTCCAGCAGGTGCTGCGCCCGCCGCAGCCGGACCCGGGTCAGCCACTGCTGCGGCGTCGTGCCGGTCTGCTCCCGGAAGCGGCGGTTGAGCGTCCGGGTGCTCAGCGCCGCGTGCCGCGCGATGCGGTCCAGCGTCAGCTCGTCCGCGAGGTTCTGCTCCATCCAGGTCAGCAGCGGCCGGAGCGAGACGCCGTCGGGGGCGGGTGGCTCGTGGGCGATGAACTGGGCCTGCCCGCCGTCGCGCTCCAGCGGCGTCACCGAGTGCCGGGCCGCGTCCGCGGCGACCGCCGCTCCGTAGTCCCGCCGCACCAGGTGCAGGCACAGATCGAGCCCCGCCGCGGCGCCGGCCGAGGTCAGGATCTGCCCGTTGTCGACGTAGAGAACGTGCGGGTCGACCTCGATCGCCGGGTAGCGGGCGGCCAGCTCGGCGGTGCCCAGCCAGTGGGTGGTCGCCCGCAGCCCGTTGAGCAACCCGGTGGCGGCCAGCGTGAACGCGCCCACGCACACCGATGCGATCCGGGTTCCGCGCGCGGCGGCGGCCCGGAGCGCGTCCACGACCTCGGCCGGGACCGACGCGTCGTCGTCGGCGACGCCCGGCACGATGATCGTGTCGGTCTCGGTGAGATCCGCGAGCGTCGCCAGGCCGTGCCGGACCCGGATCGTGAACGGCCCGGCGCTCACCTCGTCGGCCGGGCCGCACACCACGACGCGATAGCCGGGTGATCCGTCGGCCAGCCGGACCCAGCCGAAGACGTCGGTCGGGACGGCGAGGTCGAACGGAACGACGTGGTCCAGCGCGATCACCGCCACCGTATGCATGGCGAGAACCTACCTCACCGCCGGATTCCGGCCAGCCGAACGGGTCGGGCCTGTCCAACCGGGTTGCGCGGGCCCGCCGACCTCGCTACGCCTGAGCCATGCCGCGAAAGCTGGTACTGAAGATGTCCATTTCGCTCGACGGCTACGTAGGGAGGAACGACGGCGACGTCGAGTGGATCTTTCCGAGCATCGACGAGGAACTGCAGGATTGGATGGTCGATCTGCTCGGCCAGGCCGGTGCCCACCTGATGGGCCGGATCACCTACGGCGACATGGCCGGCTACTGGCCGGACTCCGACGAGCCCTACGCCGCCCCGATGAACGACATCCCGAAGGTGGTGTTCTCCCGGACCCTGAAGGAGGGGACGTGGCCGGAGACCACCGTGGTCCGCGGTGACCTCGCCACCGAGGTGAACCGCCTGAAGGGCGAGGACGGCGACGACCTGCTCGCGCACGGCGGCGCCGGGTTCGCCCGGGCGTTGATCCAGCGCGGTCTGGTCGACCAATACCGGCTGGTCATCCACCCGGTCGCGCTCGGCTCCGGCCTTCCGCTCTTCACCACGCCGACCGACCTCACGCTGGTCAGTTCGGAGCCGTTCCCGGGCGGGGCGATGGCCGTCACCTACGCACCGGCGAGCACGAACGTGGCCGAGGGCGGTCCCGCGCGCTAGGTCCGTCGGCATCCGGGCGCCGGCGGCGCTACTAGCCCCCGGTCAGCCCGGGTGTTTACACTCGTCTACGTTCAGTCCGTGGACGAGACCTACCGGTTCGACGAGCGTTCCTACGACGCCCTCGACGCCGCCGGAGTCGGCTGGCAGGCGGCCCTGCAGGTGCTTCGCGCACCGCGCCGGGTCCGTCAGCACGTCGGCGCGGTGCTCCGGGTAGCCGCCGCGACCCGTGACGGCCGATGGGTGGCCGTGGCGCTGGTCGAGGAGGAGCCCGACCAGTACCTAGTGGTCTCGGCCCGCGAGTTGGACGGCGACGAGGTGCGCCTGGTCGCCGGCATGCTCGGAAGGAGCGAGGAATGAGCCGGGACGACGCGATGAAGGCGCTGGCCAGCGCCGATTGGTCCGGTGCGGCGGTCGAGACGGTGGACCGCCCGTCGACCGTGGTGCACTCCACCCGGTTGCCGGCCGCGCTCTCCGAGCAGCTGGAGGCCGAGGCCGCGCGCCGCAACCTCACCCCGTCCGCGCTGATCCGTGAGTACGTCGAGGCGGGCCTGACGCAGCTCACCGCGTCCGGCGACGCGACGGTCACGGTCCGCCTGGCCGACCTGCACCGCGCGATCGACCAGATCGCCCGCAACGTGGCCTGAGCCCGGCGCGGCGTCAGGTCGCGACGCTGTCCAAGAACGCGTCGAGGTGCAGCCGGAGGCGGACGACCTGGTCCTCGACGGTCAGCGACTCCTCGATCCGCCCGCCGACCGCGGGTTTCTTGCGGCCGCGGACGTAGAGCGAGCACGCCAGGTCGCTGCAGATGTACGTGCCGACCGAGTTGCCCTGCCGGCCGGCGGCGCCGGTCTTCCGTGCGGTCATCAGCGCGACGCCGCTCCCCGGGTGCTGGGTCAGGCAGAGTGAGCAGAGGCTGCGCCGCAGGTAACCGCGCTGCCCCGCCGCCGCGCGCAGCACGATGCCGACCAGGGCGTCGCCGTGCTCGGTGACCAGGTAGCTGCGGTCGGGCGCCGACAGGTCGGTCCAGCCCAGGAAGTCCAGGTCGTCCCAGGGGCGGCTGTCCAGGTCCCGGGGCATCGACACCCGGCCGGCCTCGCCCTTGGAGCAGTTGACGAACGACCCGCGGATTTCCTTCTCCGTCAGTGCCTTCATACGGCGGACGGTACTTTCCCTAGGAACCCTAGGCAAAGCCTTAAATGATGTAGGACGGTGATCGTGGGACGGCAAGGCCTCACCCCGGAGAAGGTCGTCGCCGCGGCCGCCGACCTCGCCGACGAGATCGGGTTCGACCGGGTAACGGTCTCCGGCCTCGCGCGGCGGCTCGGCGTCCGCGACGCCAGCCTGTACTCGCACGTCCGCAACCTCGACGACCTGCGGTCCCGGATCACACTGCTGGCCGCCACCGAGCTGGCCGAGCTGCTGGGGCAGGCGGTGGCCGGCCGCGCCGGGCGGGACGCGCTGGGCGCGTTCGGCGCCGCCTACCGCGGTTATGCGCTGCGCCACCCCGGCCGGTACGCGTCGACCAACCGCCAGCTCGACGCCGACCGGTTCGCCGCGGCGCCCGGCCCGCAGCGCATCCTGGAGATCACGTCGGCGATGTTCCGCTCCTACGGTCTGACCGACCCTGACCTCACCGATGCGGTACGGCTGGTCCGCAGCACCTTCCACGGGTTCACCGGCCTGGAGGCCGCGGGCGGGTTCGGCCACCCGCGTGACCTCGGCGCGTCCTGGGACCGTGCGATCGATGCACTGGACCACCTGCTGCGGTCCTGGCCTCCGCCCCGCCGGTGACCGGACCGGCGATGCCGTATGTGAGTATTCGGGCAGAAGCGGAGGAAAGGGCATCATGTCCACGCATCAGCCGATCGCCATCATCGGTGCCGGTCTCGGCGGGCTCCTGCTCGCCCGTGTCCTGCATCGCCATGACCTGCCGGCCGTCGTCTACGACCGGGACCCCTCGCCGACCGACCGTACGCCGGGCGGCATGGTCGACCTCCACGGAGAGTCCGGCCAGGCCGCGCTCCGGGCGGCCGGCCTGTACGAGCAGTTCCGGGCGATCGTCCGCCCAGGCGGCGAGGTGGTGCGCATCCTCGACCGGCACGCCACCGTCCGGCGGGAGGAGGCCGGCCACGGTACCGGCGACCGTCCCGAGGTCAACCGGGGGGAGCTGCGGACCCTGCTGCTGCGGTCGCTGGCCGACGGAACGGTGCGGTGGGGCGCGCAGGTCACCGGCGCTCACCCGCTCGGAGACGGCAAGCACGAGGTCACGTTCGCCGACGGGACCACGATCACGACCGACGTGCTGGTCGGCGCGGACGGCGCCTGGTCGCGGATCCGTCCGCTGGTCTCCGACGCCCGGCCCGCCTACACCGGCCTGTCGTTCGTCGAGTTCAGCCTGTTCGACGCGGACACCCGCCACCCGGCCGCGGCCGCGGTCCTCGGCGGCGGCCTGATGTTCGCGCTCGGCGACGGACAAGGGCTGCTCGGCCACCGCGACGCGGACGGAAGCCTGCACGTCTACGCCGCGTTCCGGGCTCCCGAGGGATGGCAGGCCCCGGCGGCGCTCCGAGAGGACCTGCTCGACCGGTTCACCGGCTGGCACCCGAGCTTGCGCGCACTGATCGCCGAGGCCGACGGCCCGCTGACCGCACGCCCGGTGCACGCGCTGCCGGTCGGGCACCGCTGGCCGCGGACGCCTGGCGTCACCCTGCTCGGCGACGCCGCGCACCTGATGTCGCCGTTCGCCGGGGACGGCGCGAACCACGCGATGCTCGACGGCGCCGAACTCGGAGCCGCGCTGGTCGGCCACCCCGGCGACGCCGAGGCGGCGCTGACCGCCTACGAGGAGCTGCTTTTCGGCCGCAGTGAGGCCGCGGCGGCGCAGTCGGCGGCCAACCTCGCGGTGTGCTTCCGCGAGGACGCCCCGCAGGGCCTGCTCGATCTCCTCGAGTCCTACGAGGAGCTCGGCGTCCGCGCTTAACGTGAGCGGCATGACCGAGGAGCTCCGCCCGTACCGGATCGAGATTCCGCAATCCGCCCTCGACGACCTCGCCGACCGCCTCGCCCGCACCCGTTGGACCACCCCGCTGCCCGGCCCGGACTGGCAGCGCGGCGTTCCGGTCGGCTACCTCCGTGACCTCGCCGCCTACTGGGCCGACGGTTACGACTGGCGCAGGTGCGAGGCCGAGCTGAACCAGTACCCGCAGTTCGTCACCGAGATCGACGGGCAGCGCCTGCACTTCCTGCACGTGCGGTCGGAGCACGAGGACGCGCTGCCGCTGCTGCTCTCCCACGGCTGGCCCGGCTCGGTGGTGGAGTTCCTCGACGTGATCGGCCCGCTCATTGCGCCACCCGACCCGGCCGACGCGTTCCACCTGGTCATCCCGTCGCTGCCCGGGTTCGGCCCGTCCGGCCCGGTGCGGGAGCCGGGCTGGGGGGTCGAGCGGATCGCCGCCGCGTTCGCCGAGCTGATGCGACGGCTGGGCTACGACCGGTACGGGGCGCAGGGCGGTGACTTCGGCGCGGTGATCACGCCCGCGCTCGGCCGGCTCGACGCCGACCGCGTCGTCGGCGTGCACGTCAACGCCGCGACCGGCGGGTTCATGGCGCCCGGCCGGGTGCAGCCCGACGAGACGTTCACCCCGGTGGAGAAGGAACGGCTGGAGCGGGTCCGCCACTACGGTCGCGAAGGCAACGGCTACTTCAAGCAGCAGGGCACCCGGCCGCAGACGCTCGCCCACGGGCTCGCCGACTCACCCGTCGGTCAGCTCGCGTGGATCGTCGAGAAGTTCTACGAGTGGACGCACGGCGAGGGCGTGCGGGTCGACCGGGACCGGCTACTCACCAACGTGATGCTGTACTGGCTGACCGACACCGCCGGGTCGTCGGCGAACCTCTACTACGAGACGCTGCACGGGGACCGCTCGCGGCCGGTGCCCGAGCGGTCCCCGGTGCCGACCGGCGTCGCGGTGTTCGCCGAGGACATGGCGATCCGCCGCTACGCGGAGGCCGCCCACGCGATCGTCCACTGGACCGACTTCCCGACCGGCGGGCACTTCGCCGCGCTGGAAGCCCCGGACCTGCTCGTCGGCGACGTCCGGTTATTCTTTCGCGCCCTGCGTTAACCTGGAGCCATGTCACGTGCGTGTCTGTACTGGTGGCGCTCCGGATAGGAGCGGCGCCTCGTCAGCACGACCATCTCAGGGCCGTTCGGTGCGAACGGCCCTGACGTGTGTCCGGGGTGGTGTCACCGGCGGTCCCCATCCGGTGTCAGGAGACCCCCATGGACAGGATCTTGAGCGGTGACCGCCCGACCGGCCCGCTGCACCTCGGTCACTACTTCGGCACGCTGCAGAACCGGGTCCGGCTGCAACGGGCGGGCGCGCAGCTCACGCTGGTCGTCGCCGACTACCAGGTCCTCACCGACACCGACACCGCCGCGCGCCTGGGTCCCGCCGTCGACGCGCTGGTGCTGGACTACCTCGCGGCGGGCGTCGATCCGGAGACCACGACGATCTTCGCGCACAGCGCCGTGCCCGCCCTCAACCAGTTGCTGCTGCCGTTCCTGAGCCTGGTGTCGGTCGCCGAGCTGGAGCGCAATCCGACGGTCAAGGACGAGATCGCGCACGCCCGCCGCGCGTCGGTCAGCGGCCTGATGTTCACCTACCCGGCGCACCAGGCAGCCGACATCCTGTTCGGTAAGGCCACGGTGGTCCCGGTCGGGCAGGACCAGCTGCCGCACCTGGAGCTGACCCGCACGATCGCGCGCCGGTTCGCCGACCGGTACGGGCCGGTGTTCCCGGTGCCGGCGGCGCTGCTCTCGGCCGCGCCGCTGCTGCTGGGCACCGACGGGACGAAGATGAGCAAGAGCCGCGGCAACGCGATCCCGCTCGGCGCCGACGCGGACGAGACCGCCCGGCTGATCCGCTCCGCGAAGACCGACGCCGGCCGGCACATCACCTACGACCCGGTGGCCCGCCCCGAGGTGTCGAGCCTGGTGCTACTCGCGGCGCTCTGCCTCGACCGGGATCCGCACGCGGTCGCCGCGGACGTCGGGCCGGGCGGCGCGGCCGGGCTGAAGAAACTGGTGACCGATGCGGTCAACGAGTACTTCGCGCCGCTGCGGGCCCGCCGCGCCGCGTACGCCCGCGACCCCGGCGCGCTCCGGGCGCTGCTGCGGGACGGCAACGCGCGGGCCACCGCGGTGGCCGAGGCCACGCTCGCGGAAGTGAAAACCGCAATGAACATGCATTACTGACTAGTAGGGTCAGGTGCGTGGACGCGTTCTATCGGGACCTCGGAGACGGCCGGTACGAGAGCAGCGTGGCGACGGCCGGGCCGTGGAGCCCGGAGCTGCAGCACGCCGGGCCACCGTCGGGTCTGCTCGGCGCCGTGATGGAGCGGCACCAGCCCCGCGAGGGCTTCCGGATCGCCCGGATCACCCTGGAGATCCCCCGGCCGGTGCCGGTCGCCGAGCTGGAAGTGCGGGTCACCGTCCGCCACTCCACCGCGCGCACCGAGCTGCTGGACGGGGAGATCACCGCCGGCGGGCGGTCGGTGATGCTCGCCCGCGCCTGGCGGGTCGTGACCAGCCCGGACGACACCCCGACGCTGCGGCACACCCCACCGCCGCCGCCCGTGCCGGAGGCCGCGACATCGATGGTCGCGATCCCCGGCGCGCACACCGCCGGGTACCTCTCGGCGATGGAGTGGCGGTTCGTCGACAGTGCCGCGTTCATCCAGAACGGCCCCGGCACCGCGTGGGCCCGGCAGCGGATCCCGCTGATCGCCGACGCCGAGGACACGCCGCTGACCCGCGCGCTGACCCTCGCCGACAGCAACTGGGCGGTCGGCTCGGAGCTGGACGTCGTCCGGCAGCTGGTGATCAACACCGACGTCACGCTCGCGCTGCACCGCGACCCCGTCGGCGAGTGGCTGTGCCTGCGGTCGGAGACCGCGGCCAGCCCCGACGGGTCGGGGCTGGCCACCGGGCAGCTCCACGACCTGTCCGGCGACTGCGGCCGGGTGCTGCAGACGCTGCTCGTCGCCGAGCGCTGACCCCCGAGGGTTCCTAGCGGAAGGCGTCCACGTTCGCCGCGGCCCACTCGGCGTAGGAGCGCGCCGGACGGCCGAGAACGTCCGCGATGTCCGGGCTGACGCGGCGCTCGTCGTCGGTGGGTTCACCGAGGATCGAGAGCGTGCCCTCGGCGACCGGCTCGGGCATGAACCGCGTCATCGCGGCCTTGGCCTCCGCCCGGTTCAGCTCGACGAACCGCACCGGCTCGCCGAGCGCGTCGGCGAGCGCGGCAGCCTGCTCGCGCGGGCTGACCGCGGTGGGGCCGGTCAGTTCGTAGGCGCGGCCGGTGTGCCCGGGTTCGGTGAGGACGGCCGCGGCGACCGCGGTGATGTCGGCCGGGACGACGACCGGCAGCGCGACGTCGCCGAACGGCGCGGCGACCAGCCGCTCGGCGCGGACGGACGGCGCCCACGCGTAGCTGTTGGTGGCGAATCCGCCCGGGCGGAGCAGCGTCCAGTCCAGATCGGTGCGCGTCACCGCGTCCTCATAGGCCTTGAGGCGCGCGTGCGACGGCGCGTCCGGCCGGGTGCGGGCGCCCTGGGAGGAGAGCAGCACGACCCGGCGGACGCCCGCGGCCGCGACGACCTTCAGCAGCGCGTCCGGGTCACCGGCGTCGACCAGGAGGTCCCCGGCGAGCAGCAGGAACAGGGTGTCGGCGCCGTCGAGCGCCGGCCGGACGGTCTCCAGGTCGGCGAGGTCGGCGGCGAACGGCCGCACGCCGTCCGGCAGGCCCGCCGGGTGGCGGGCGACCGCGGTGAGCTTCGCGCCCTGCGCGGCGAGCGTGTGCAGTAGCGGTCGCCCGACGGTGCCGGTCGCTCCGGTGATCACGATCATCTGAAGGCTCCTTCGACGAGGTACCGGGCGACAGTAATATCCTGAAGACAGTAGGTACCTAGAAGAAAGTGACTACCCATGCGGGCGACGCCGACGACCGACCCGGAGCAGGCCTGCCCGATCGCCCCCGTGGTCGACCTGGTGTTCAGCCGGTGGACGACGCCGATCCTCTGGGCGCTGCACACGTTCGGCCGGCAGCGGTTCACTGAGCTCGCGGGCCGGCTGACGACGATCACGCCGAAGGTGCTCACGCAGCGGCTCCGGCAGTTGGAGCGCGACGGGCTGGTGACCCGCACCTACCACCCGGAGGTGCCGCCGCGGGTGGAGTACGAGATCACGCCGCTGGGGCAGAGCCTGGCGCCGCTGTTCGCCGCGCTCGCCGACTGGTCGGCGGAGCACCTCGGCGAGGTCGACCGGGCCCGCGCGGCGTTCGACGCCCAACGCTAGGCGGATCCGCTGGTCGTCCGGGCGCGGATGTGGATCCGTTCGCCCTGCGGGCCGAAGAGCGCCAGGATCTCCACCGGCTCCGCGCCGGCGTTGGCCAGCGCGTGCGGCACCCGGGTATCGAACTCGACCACTTCACCGGGGCCGATCACCAGGTCGTGCTCCCCCAGCACGAGCCGCAGCCGGCCGGAGAGCACGTACAGCCACTCGTGGCCCTCGTGGACCCGCGGCTCCAGGTCACCGAGGTCGGCGGCGGTCGCGGGCGGGAAGATGTGCTTGTACGCGCGGATCCCGCCCAGGTGCTGACTCAGCGGGATCACGGTGCGGCCGTGCGCGGTGTACGGGCGCATCACCACCCGCGGGTCGCCCGTGGTGGGTGCGCCGACCAGCTCGTCGAGCTGCACCTGGTGCGCCCGGGCGAGCGGCAGCATCAGCTCCAGCGTCGGCTTGCGCTGCCCGGACTCCAGCCGGGACAGCGTGCTCACCGAGATGCCGGTGGTCTCGGACAGCTCGGTCAGCGTCGTTCCGCGTTCGGCGCGCAGCGCCCGGAGCCGGGGCCCCACCGCGGTCAGGACCCGGTCGAAGTCGTCGGTCATGGGACCATTTTGCCACTACGGCAAGAATGTTTGTCGATTCGGCGAAGGTAGGTGCACGATCCCAGCCATGACGACACAGACGTACGACGCAGTGGTGGTGGGTGGCGGCGCGGCCGGGCTGAGCGGCGCCCTGGTGCTGGGCCGGTCCCGCCGGTCGGTGCTGGTGATCGACGCCGGGGCGCAGCGCAACCTGCCGGCGGACGGCGTCCACGCGTACCTGACGCGGGACGGGATGCCCCCGGCCGAGCTGGTGGCGGTCGGCCGTAAGGAGGTCGAGACGTACGGCGGTGCGGTGATCACCGCACGGGTGGTGGCCGCCCGGCCGGACCGGGACGGGTTCCACCTGACGCTCGACGACGGCACCGAGGTCCGCGCCCACCGGCTGCTGCTGGCCACCGGCGTGACCGACGAGCTGCCGCCGATCCCCGGCCTGGCCGAACGGTTCGGCCGCGACGTACTGCACTGCCCCTACTGCCACGGCTGGGAGGTCCGGGACACTGCGATCGGCATCATCGGCGTCGGCCCGCTCTCAGTGGAGCAGGCGCTGCTCTGGCGGCAGTGGAGCGACGACGTGACGCTGTTCCTGCACACCGCCCCGGAGCCCACCGACGGGCAGTACGAGCAGCTGGCCGCGCGCGGCGTCGCAGTGGTCGACGGCGAGGTCACCGGCGTCGTGGTCGCCGACGACCGGCTCACCGGCGCGACGCTGGCCGGCGGGCGGACCGTACCCCGGGACGCACTGGCGGTGGCCAGCATGATGCGGGCCCGCCTCGACGGGCTGGCCGGGCTCGGCCTGCCGGTGGAAGAGCTGGCCCGGGACGGACACGTCATCGGGACCTACGTGCCGGGCGACCCGATGGGCAAGACCACGGTGCCCGGCGTGTGGATCGCCGGCAACGTCAGCCTTCCGCCCGGACAGGTGATCAGCGCCGCGGCGGCCGGAACCATGGCCGGCGCCGCGATCAACATGGACCTGGTCGCTGCGGACACCCGGCGCGCGGTCGAGGCGCGGCGGGCCGGGGTGTTCTCCCCGGAGGGAGAACGTACGGTCAGCGAGCGGGTGACCGGCGATCGCCGGCACGGTCTGGAGGCCACGATTAACGACGAGCTGGCGGAGACCTGGGACGCCCGGTACTCCGAGAGCGACCGGATCTGGAGCGGCGAACCGAACGGTGCGCTCGTCAAAGAGGTCGCCGATCTGACGCCCGGCCGCGCGCTCGACCTGGGGTGCGGCGAGGGCGGGGACGCGGTGTGGCTGGCCCGGCAGGGCTGGACGGTGACCGCGGTCGACATCTCCGGGGTGGCGCTGGAGCGGGCCGCGCAGCACGCCGCCGACGCGGGTGTCGCCGGCCGGATCGACTTCCAGCGCCACGACCTGGGGGCCTCGTTCCCGGACGGCGAGTACGACCTGGTCTCCGCCCAGTTCCTGCACTCCTGGGGCGACATGCCCCGGGAGGCGATCCTGCGGCGCGCGACGGCGGCGGTGGCACCGGGCGGCGTCCTACTGATCGAAGGCCACTCGGGCGCACCGCACTGGGAGGCCGCGCCCGACACGAAACGCGGCGACGGTGGCCACGGTGAGGGCGGCCACGGTGAGGAGGGCCACGGTGAGGGCGCCCACCACCCGCCGCACGAGCTGCCGTCGCCGGACCAGGTGATCGCTTCCCTGCAGCTGCCCGAGGAGCAGTGGGAGCTGGTCGTCGTCGACGAGCACCAGCGGGTGCGGACCCTCCCCGACGGCCGGGTCATCCACCACACCGACAACACGGTCAAGTACCGCCGCCGGTCCTGAACTACAGGGCATCCTCCAGGAACGTGATCAGCGCGCGGGCCAGCGCGACCCGGTGGTCGGCGAGCGCGTGGTCGGACGGCCAGACGTGGCTGGTCAGCCGCGCCTCGGCGTACGCGTCGCACAGCGGGTCATGGTGCGCGTCGGGCGGCGACACGTCGTCGAGGGACCCGGCGCCCAGCAGCACCGGCCGCCCGGCCAGCGCGGGGCCGAGCGTGGTCAGCCGCCACTCGTCGGGCGCGGCGACCATCTCGTCGACGAGCGCCTCGCTGCTGGTGCCGGCGAGCGGCCCCAGCGCCCCGGCCCAGTCCTCGACGTACGCGGCGCGGGCCGCCGGATCGCTGCGGGCCTCCGCGGCGGCGATTCCGAAGTCGAAGCCGGCCAGCGACGCGACCGCGCCGATCCCGGGGTCGGTGGCCGCGGTGTGCAGCGCGACGAAGCCGCCCATGCTGTGGCCGGCCAGCGCGATCCGGGCCGGGTCGAGGCCGTGCTCGGCGACGACGTCCGGGTCGCGGAGCGCCGCCACCGCCGCGGCGGCGTCCTGCCGGGCGTTGCCCCAGGAGAACGCGCCGGGACTACCCCAGGCGCCGCGGTAGTGGAACACCAGCGTCGCGTACCCGGCGCGGCGGATTGCGTGCGCGAGGTCGAAGTTCCGCTCGTTGCCGGGGAAACCATGCAGCAGGACGACGACCGGGTGCGGCCCCGGACCGGCCGGGCGGTGCAGGACGCCGAGCAGCTCCAGACCCGCGCTGGGCACCGGAAACGGCACGGTGGCGGCGGGCGGGAGGGCGTCGGTCGGAGGATCGGTGATCAATGGGTCACTCACCGCCGGAGCGTAACCGGACACCCGTACCGGTCGGTCAGCGGTTTCTCTGCCACATTTCCGTTCCACACCGCCAGCCGATCGGCCAGGGCAGCCCTGGCCGATCGGTGGAGGCCTTACTCCGTCCGCAACGCGGTCGCGGTGCGGGTCTTCGCCGCCCACCCGGCGGGCAGCAGCGCGCCCGCTCCCGCCAGCACCAGCCCACCGAGCGCGAACACGGTCAGCTGCAGCGGGTGGAACACGGTCATGATCACCGGGGGCAGTTCGACGCCGGCGCCGCGGCCCATCGCCGGGACCATGATGCCGTGCAGCACCACCCCCGCGGGGACGCCGACCAGCCCGCCGACCAGCCCGATCATCGCCACCGACGAGAGGACCGCGGTCAGCGTCTGCCGGGGTGTCATGCCGAGGGCCTTGTGGATGCCGATGTCGTGGACGCGGGCCCGGACGTCGAGCACCACGGCGTTGAGGACGCCGAGCCCGGCGACGGTCACCAGCATCAGCGTGAGCAGACCGGCGAGCGCATCGATGATGATGATCAGCTCGTCGACGCCCTCGCTCTCCACGTGCACGCCGAGGCCCAGCGGTTCGAGCGCGGTGGTGAGCGTGCTGGCGTAGGCGCCGAGGTCGGTGTCGTCGCTGACCCCGATCTGCCAGGTGTCCGGCCGGAAGCCCGCACCGCCGCCCTGGGCCATGA
Organism: Cryptosporangium minutisporangium; assembly: GCF_039536245.1. NCBI lineage: Bacteria > Bacillati > Actinomycetota > Actinomycetes > Cryptosporangiales > Cryptosporangiaceae > Cryptosporangium > Cryptosporangium minutisporangium. The sequence continues at coordinate 84,336 of NZ_BAAAYN010000040.1, forward strand.
CCAGGCCGTCGTTGTCGCCCGGGTCGAACACTTCCCCGACGATCGTCAGCGTCACCGGCGTCCCGTCTTTCGGGGTGACCGTGATCGTGTCGCCGAGTTCCCGGTCGGTGTCCCGCAGTATCTCGGTGGGGACGACGGCCTCGCCGGGCCGGGTGAACCACCGCCCGGACACCAGCTCGTAGCCGGCCCAGCCGGGGTTCGCGGTGTACTCGGCGAACGTGGTCTCGCCGGACACCCCCGGGACGGCCGCCTCGGTCTGGCGGACGCCCACGTACCGGTCGGTGCCCGCCTGGTCGTCGAGGACGGCGGTGACCTTCGCCGGGTCGACGGCCTCCGGTTCGCTGCTCCCCGGCTGCGGCTGCGGGTCGCCCGGCGCGGCGTCGACGCCGAAGCTGTCGACGCCGATCTGCGCGCCGGAGTGGTCGGCGGCGACCTGGATCCGGTTGAGCGACGTGCCGAGCCCGGCCGCCAGCGTCACCGCGGCGGCGCCGAACGCGATCGCGACGATCATCGCGCCGGCGCGGATCGGCGCGCTGAACGGCCGGGCCAGGCCGAGGGTGACCGGGCGGGGTAGCGGGAGCCGCGCGGCGATCCGCGCGGCGTACTGCCCGCGGCGCGCGGCCGGGGTGCGGCCGACGGCGAGCGCGTCGACCGCGGAGAGACGCCCGGCGCGCGCCGCGGCGGCCGACGCGGTGACCGCCACGATCAGCAGCACACCGCCGAGCACGACGACGTCGACCCACGGGGCGATCGTCAGCGCGACCGTGCCGTAGAGGTCCTCGGTACGGGCGAGCAGCGGAATCGCGATCAGGTTCCCGGCGACGACGCCGATCACCGCGCCGATCACCGCGGGGATCAGGGCCTGCGCGACGTAGGCGCGGACGACCTGTGCGGGAGTGAACCCGAGCGCCTTGAGGATGCCGATGCGGCGCAGCGTCGAGCCGACCGCACCGGCGATGACCGTGCCGACGATCAGGACCGACAGCAGCAGGCTCAGCCCGCCGAAGGCCAGCAGGAACGGTACGAACAGCGCCGTCTGGACGTTCGCCGCCTTCTTGACGGTCAGCCAGGACCTGGCGGTGGTGACGGCCCCGTCGGGCAGGGCGGCGGTGACGGCTTTGCGGGCGGCGGTCACCTGCGCGTCGGTGTCGGCGTCGGTGAGCCGGTAGAGCATTTGGTAGCTGGTGGTGGGCGGCTTGAGCGCGGCCAGCCCCGCCGGGGTCATCCACGCGTCGGCGGTGTCGCTGACCGACCGCCCCAGCCCGACGACGGTGACGTCCCGGGCGTTCGTGCCCTGGCCCATCGTGATCGTCTCGCCGACCCGGACGCGGACGTTGCCGCCGTCGCGCACCACGATCTCGTCCGGTTGGTTCGCCCACCGCCCGTCGGTGAGCGTCACCTGGTCGATCGTGTCGCCCGGCCCGCTGCGTCCGGCGACGGTCAGCATCGGCCCTCGGGCCCCAGGCCCTGCGGGGGCCGACATGCCCGGCGGCGGCGGCGGGATGAACATGACCTGCCCGACCGGGAACGGGCCCGCGGCCTCGGCGACGCCCTCCGCGTCGGCGGTCGCCGCCAGCTGCGCGGTCGTCGCCTTCTTCGGATCGGTCAGGACGTTCAGGTGGGCGCCGCGCTGGTTGACGAACGCGTGGTCGAACGGCGCGTTCGACGCCACCAGCAGGCCGACGCCGAGCAGCCCCGCGGTGACCGCCGCGGCGGTGGCGAGCGTGATCACCACGGTCTGCACCCACCGGCGGTGCACCCCGGAGCGGACGACCTTGCTCAGCGCGCTCATCGCAGCGGCGCCAACGCGCTATCGGTGGCGATCCGGCCGTCGACGACCTCGATCGTGCGGGTGGCGCACTCCGTGGCGAGCGTCCGGTCGTGGGTGACCAGGACGATCGTCTGGCCGTCGGCGTGCAGCTCGGTGAGCAACCGCCGGACGTCGGCGCCGGACGCGGTGTCCAGCGCGCCGGTGGGCTCGTCGGCCAGCAGCAGCGCGGGCCGGTTCATCAGGGCGCGGGCCACCGCGACGCGCTGCCGTTCGCCGCCGGAGAGCCGCCCGGGGTAGGCGCGGGCGTGCCGGTCGATACCGAGGCCGCGCAGCAGCTCGGTGGCGCGGGCGTGGGTCTCGCGCTTCGCGCCGCCGGCCAGCTGGGCGGGGAGCACGATGTTGTCGAACACGGTCAGGTCGTCGAGCAGGTTGAAGAACTGGAAGACCAGCCCGATCGTGCTGCGCCGGTACCGGGCGGACGCGGCCTCGCTGAGCGTGTCGATGCGCTTCCCGCCGACGGTGACCGTGCCGCTGGTCGGCTTGTCGAGACCCGCGATCAGGTTGAGCAGCGTGGACTTCCCGCTGCCGGAGGGGCCGAGGATCGCCAGCGCCTCGCCGGTCGCGACGCTCAGCGACACGTCGTCGAGCGCGGGCGGGCCGCTGTCGTAGCGGCGGCTGACGTTCTGCAGCGCGATGAGCGGTTCGGTCATGACGGGGGCTCCGATTCCGGCGTCCGATGTGGTGCGGTGGACGCTAGGAGCGGCGCCGGTGTGTCCGCGTCGCCCGCGCTGCGGCTTTCCCGTCGTCCGTGGGGACCAGCCGCGCACGAGTCATCCCTGCGGCGTAGTCCGGTGAGCGCCGCGGGTGATCCCCGGGACCGACGCCGCGGCCCGTCCCGGCGGCGGAGAATGAGCCGGTGATCCGAGAGCGTCTGCGTGTGGTGTTCCGGGCGGTCCTGCGCCGCTCCGGGCCGAGCGCACCCCTGTCGCGACGCAATTGGCTGTTCGACGCCGGGCTGGCGTGCGCGATGGCGCTGCTCGCGGTCCTCACCGCCGACAACGACGTACCGGACAGACCACAGCCCCACCAGTCCGACCCGTACGCGCCGCTCCCTCCGCGGCCCGTTCCTCCGCCCGGGCCGGAGCCCTACGTTTCCGACACCTGGTCGACGTTCGGGTGGCTGGTGCTGCTGCTGGTGGTGATCGCCGCGCCGCTGGTGTTCCGGCGGCGGTATCCGTTGTCGATGCTGTGGGTGGTGCTCGGAACCGCGTCCTTCGTGGTGGACGTGGGCGACGAGGCGCCGCTGCGGTTGTCGTTCTTCGTCTGTGTGATCGCCGCGTACAGCGCGGCCGTGTACAGCCCCTACCGGATCCCGGCGTTGGCGAGCCTGCCGCTGGCGGCCTTCTTCTTCCAGCAGGTCCAGGGCGACGCGAACGAACCGGCGTTCGGCGCGGCGATCACGGCCGTTCCGCAGGACGCGGTGCCGTTCCTGATCCTGGTGCCGCTCGGGGTGGCCGCGTACGGCCTGCGTGGCTGGCGGTCCCGGGCCGACGCCGAACGGGCCAGGGTCGCCACGCTGGAGGGCGAGCGCGCCGAGGCGGTCCGCCGCGCCACCGCCCGGGAACGCGCCCGGATCGCCCGGGAACTGCACGACGTGGTGACCCACAACGTCAGCGTGATGGTGATCCAGGCGGGCGCGGCGCGGAAAGTTCTCGACAGTGCTCCGGAGCAGGCACGCGAGGCGTTGCTGGCGGTGGAGGCCGGTGGGCGGGCGGCGATGACCGAGCTGCGGCACGTGATGGGGCTGCTGACGATCGACAGCGACGAGGCCGAGCCGGAGCTGGCGCCGCAACCGGGCCTGTCGCAGGTGGAGCCGCTGATCGACCGGGTGCGGAACGCGGGCGTGCCGGTGGAGCTGGTGGTCACCGGGGTGCCGGGGCCGTTACCGGAGGGAATCGACCTGGCCGCGTACCGGGTGGTGCAGGAAGCGCTGACCAACACCGTGAAACACGCGGCAGGAGCCCCGGCGGTGGTACGCATCGACTACGGCGCCGACCGGCTGTGGATCGAGGTCACGGACGCCGGCGGAGTGGCGTCGGACCCGGAACGAGCGGAACCCGACGGCGCGGGACAGGGGCTGATCGGCCTGCGGGAGCGCCTCGCCGTGTACGGCGGGGTGTTGCAGGCCGGGCCGCGGATCCGGGGCGGGTACCGGGTGGAGGCGGTCATTCCGTTCGCCACCGCGGAGGCGCCGCGGCTGCCGGTGGAGACCCGATGAGCGACGCGGTGCGGGTGGTGGTCGCCGACGACCAGGCGCTGGTCCGGACCGGGTTCCGGATGATCCTCACCGCCGACGGCATCGACGTGGTGGCGGAGGCGACCACCGGCGTGGAGGCGATCGACGCGGTGCGCCGCACCCGCCCGGACGTGGTGCTGATGGACATCCGGATGCCGGAGCTGGACGGTTTGGAGGCGACCCGCCGGATCCTCGCCGCCGACTCCGCCGATCCGGGCTCCGCCGATTCGGGAAGGGCCGCCGGGCCGCGGGTGCTGATGCTGACCACGTTCGACCTCGACCAGTACGTGTACGCGGCGTTGTCGGCGGGGGCGAGCGGGTTCCTGCTCAAGGACGTCACGCCCGAGCAGCTGACCGCCGCGGTGCGGCTGGTGCGCGCCGGTGACGCGTTGCTGGCGCCGAGCATCACGCGCCGGCTGGTGGAGCGGTTCGCGCGGCGGGACGAGGACGCCGCGGCCGTGCACCGGGACCTCGCGGCGCTCACCCCGCGGGAGCGTGAGGTGCTGCGGCTCCTCGCCCGCGGGCTGAGCAACGCCGAGCTCGCCGGGCAGCTGCACCTGTCGGAGGCCACCGTGAAAACCCACGTGGCGCGGATCCTCGGCAAGCTCCATCTGCGGGATCGGGTCCAGGCAGTGGTGGTGGCGTACGAAACCGGCTTGGTGGCCCCAGGCGAGACCTAGGCCGGGCCGTATCGGGTCCAGGCAGTGGTGGTGGCGTACGAACCGGCTTGGTGGCCCCAGGCCGAGACCTAGGCCGGGCCGTTTTCGGGCCGCTACCGCCCTCTCAGGGCGTTTGTGCTGGTCAGAGCCGTCGGTCGCGGCCGGCGAACCAGCCGGCGACCAGTTGCGCGGCCATCAGCACCGCCAGGAACGCCAGTGGGGCCCGCCAGCCGCCGGTGTGGTCGTAGAGCGTGCCGACGATCACCGGCCCGGGGATCGACAGCAGGTACCCGGCGCTCTGGGTGAACGCCGAGAGCCGGACGACGGTCGTGGCGTCGCCGCCGCGCAGGCCGATCATCGTCAGCGCGAGCGGGAACGCGCAATTGGAGATGCCGAGCAGCACCGCCCACACCCAGGGGGCGCCGGCCGGGGCCACGAACAGGCCCGCGTACCCGGCGAGCCCGAACACCGCGAGCAGCGCCGCCAGGCCGCTCTGACTCCGCATCCGCCCGGCCGCGGCCGACAGCACGTACGAGAGCGGGACGCCGAGCAGGGAGGTGACCGCGAACAGCAACCCGGCGGTCTGCGCGGAGAGGCCGGCGTCGCGGAAGACCTGCGGCAGCCAGCCGATGATCACGTAGGCGGCGGTGGCCTGCAGGCCGAAGAACGTCGCGAGCGCCCACGCGGTTGGGCTCGCGCTCATCCGGACGCTCGGCGCACGCGGTGTGGTCGCGGTGTCGTCGGCGGCCGGCGCCGCGCGGCGCGCGGCGGCGGTGCGGCGTACCAGGGCCAGCCACGGCACCAGCGACAGCGCGGCGAGCACCGCCCAGGTGCCCAGCCCGATCCGCCAGTCGTCGCCGGGCCCGGCCGCGGTCGGCACCGTCACGGCCGCGGCCGTGGTCGCGCCGACGTTCAGCGCGGTGGAGTAGACGCCGGTCATCGCGCCGACCCGGTCGCCGAACCGTTCCTTGACCACCACCGGCAGCAACACGTTGACCAGCGCGATCCCGGCCAGGGCCAGCCCGGAGAGCAGCAGGAACAGCGGAACCCCGCCGACCAGCGGGCGCGCGGCGAGCCCGGCGGTGAGCGCGGCGATGCCGGCGAGGATCACCGGGTCCGCGCCGAAGCGGCGGGCCAGCCGGGGTGCGGTGACGCCGACGACCGCGAAACACAGGGCCGGGACGGAGGTGAGGAGACCGGCGACCGCCGCGCTCATGCCCAGGTCGGCCCGCAGCTCCTCGAGGACCGGGCCGACGCTGGTCACGGCCGGCCGGAGGTTGAACGCCACGAGCACCAGCGCGGTCATCGCCAGCCAGGGAGTGGCGGTGCTCGTCGTTTTACGCGTCAGTACCTCGGTCGTCACAATCCCATCATAGAATCATGGGATGAATCTTGGCCCCGTCGACCGTCCCCGCGGACTCTCCGACCAGGTCATCGCCACGCTCCGTGCGCAGATCACCTCCGGTGCCTGGCCGGTCGGCTCCCGCATCCCCACCGAGCCGGAGCTCGTCGCCCAGCTCGGCGTCGCCCGCAACACCGTGCGGGAAGCGATCCGGGCCCTGGCGCACAACGGGCTGCTCGACATCCGCCAGGGCTCCGGCACCTACGTCGTCGCTACCAGCGAACTGGCCGGGGTGATGCGTCGCCGGTTCGCCGCCGCCCGGAAGCAGGACGTCACCGAGTTGCGCGGTGCGCTGGAGGCCACCGCCGCCGGGCTGGCCGCGACCCGCCGCACGGCCGACGACCTGCGCCACCTCGACGCGCTGCTCGCCGAACGGGAGCGGGCCTGGGCCTCCGGCGACCGTGACTCGTTCGTCACCGCCGACACCGCGTTCCACCTCGCGGTCGTCGCCGCGGCGCACAACCAGGTCCTCGGCGAGCTCTACGCCGACCTCGGCGCGGTGATCAGCGAGTCCCTGCGCGAGCACTTCAGCCCGCAGCTGCGCCCGGACGAGTACCGCGACCACGCGCGGCTGGTGGAGGCCATCCGCGCCGGCGACCCGGGCGCGGCCGCCGCCGAGGCCGCGTCCCACACCGAGACCATCCGGTTCGCCTGACGCCCTCACACCGCCGGGCTCCTCTTCCAGGGCGGCGCTCCCGGGCCCGGGAGGGGCCTGGGAGCGCCGGATCGAGAGGGTGGGCCCGCGGCTGACGGAGTAGCGCTGCGGCGAAACGGAAGCGGTCGGATGCAGAGGGACGCTGCCGATTGGGGGGATAACGCCATCTCCAGCTAGGTAACCGGGAACAGCGATGAGACTCGCAAACCTCACCATCGGACGTCGACTCGGAGTCGGATTCCTGGTGGTCGTCCTGTGCATGGTCGGCCTGGTCGCCGTCGGCGGTGTTCAGGTCACGAAAATCAGCGACAAGCTCACCGTCATCAATGAGGTCAACGCCGTCAAACAGCAGTATGCAGTCGACTTTCGCGGCAGTGTGCACGATCGCGCGATCGCCGTACGGGACCTCGTCCTGGCCACGACCGCCGCTGACGTACAGACCGAAGTCGGGCTGATCGGCAAGCTCACCGACGACTACGACGCGGCGGCCACCAAGATGGCGGAGATCTTCGCCGACGAGTCGAAGGTGTCTTCGGCGGAGCGCGCCGCACTCGAAGACATCGAGACGGTGCAGGCCGCGACCCTGCCGATGATCGAACGGATCGTCAGCCTGCGGCAGGCGGGCGACGTCGCCGGAGCGCTCGCCGTCCTGACGGACCAGGCCAAAGCCTCTTTCGTCGAGTGGCTACGGGTGATCAACGTCTTCATCGACCTCGAAGCGTCGATGAACCAGGACGAGACCAGCGAGACCCGGAGCATCGCGGACGGGTTCGTCACCTTCATGCTGCTGCTGTGCGGGGCGGCTGTCCTCGTCGCGATCGCTGTCGGATGGTGGACGGCTCGCAGCGTCACCCGCCCGCTCGCCGAGGCCGGGACGGTCCTGCGGGCCGTGGCGGAGGGCGACCTGACCCGAAGGCTCGACGTCACGTCGAACGACGAGGTCGGTCGGCTGGGACGCTCGATGAACACGGCGCTCGCCGCGATCGGCGGAGTGCTGGCCGAATTCGATCGCAGCGCCAACCGGCTCGCGTCCGCCAGCGGTCGGATCGGCGAGTTGTCGGCGACCATCGCCAGCGGCGCGGCGGAGTCTTCGTCGCAGTCCGGCGTCGTTTCGCAGGCCGCCGACGAGGTCTCCCGCAATGTCCAGACCGTGGCCGCCGGCGCCGAGGAGATGGGCGCGTCGATCCGGGAGATCTCCCACAACGCGAACGAGGCCGCGACCGTCGCTGCGCGGGCTGTCACCGCCGTCGAGACCACCACCGGGACGATCTCCCGGCTGGGCGCGTCCAGCCGGGAGATCGGTGACGTGGTGAAGGCGATCACGTCGATCGCCGAACAGACCAACTTGCTGGCGTTGAACGCGACGATCGAAGNGTGAAGGCGATCACGTCGATCGCCGAACAGACCAACTTGCTGGCGTTGAACGCGACGATCGAAGCGGCTCGGGCCGGTGAATCCGGCAAGGGATTCGCCGTGGTCGCTAACGAGGTCAAGGAACTGGCGCAGGAAACCGCGCGGGCCACCGAGGACATCTCCCGGCGGGTCGAGGCGATCCAGACCGACACCGGAAGCGCGGTGGCCGCGATCGAAGACGTCTCCCGCGTGATCAGGCAGATCAACGACTATCAGACGACGATCGCGTCCGCCGTCGAGGAGCAGACCGCGACGACCAGCGAGATGAACCGGAGCGTGGCCGAGGCGGCGTCCGGCTCCAGCCAGATCGCCGCGAGCATCGGCGGGGTCGCCGCGGTGTCCCGCTCGACGACCACGTCGGTCGTCGAGTCGCAGGAGGCCGCGGGGGAACTCGCCGAGGTGTCCAGCCAGCTCCAGGCGCTGGTGGCCGGCTTCCGGTTCTGAGCGGTACGGCAGATCGCCGGGCCCACTCCTGTGCCATCGTTCCGTTAACGTCATTACGTTTGATCGTTAATAACGGAAGGTCCCACCGGGGTGCGCGAATGCGAAGGTTCCGATAGCGTTCATTATCGGCACCTTCGCGGCAGCCATTGGCCACTGGCACGAAAGGCGCTCATGGACCGGAGCACTAACGAAATCGCCGTCGCTTCCCACGCCGGCGGGGAGGTCGCACGAACGACCGATGTCGACCACACGATCTCGACGGAGACGGCGCGGCGGATCGCGGCCGCGATACCGCCCAACACGGTTCGCGCCTACGCCGCCGATCGCGCGGCGTTTCGCCGCTGGTGCGCCCTGGTCGGCCGTACTCCCCTCCCGGCCACCGCGGCGACCGCCGCCGAGTACGCCACGTTCCTCGTCGAAGGCGGAGCCCTGCAGGAGAACGGCGAACGCAAGGGCCCCGCGGCGCCGCGCACGGTCGAACGCGCGCTGTCGGCGATCCGCACCGAACACCGCGAGAACGGATTCCCGAATCAGCCCGACCTGATCGGTGCCCGCCATGTGATCAACGGCCACCGCTTCGACCGGACGACCAAAGGCATCCGCGACCGGCAGGCCGCGGCGCTCAGCGTCAGCGACCTGCGCGCCATGGTGGACACCTGCGACCCCGAGACCCTCGCCGGGGCTCGGGATCGCGCCCTGATCGTGCTGGGCTTCAGCATGATGGTGCGCCGCTCCGAGCTGGTGGCGCTGAACACCGTCGGCGACCTGCGGGAAACGCCCGACGGCGTCGAGGTGTTGGTGCGCTGGTCCAAGACCGACCAGGAGGCCGTCGGCGAGCTGGTCGCGGTGCACTACGGGTCGCACCCGCAGACGTGCCCGGTCCGGCTGTTGCGGGCCTGGCGCCAGCGGCTCGCCGACGTCCGGCCCGGCGAAGGCCCACTGTGGATGCCGATCGACAAGCAGGACCGGCTGCCCCACATGCCGGGCTACTCGGGGAAACGGGGCACCGGACGCCTCTCGGGCAAGGCCGTGGGGATCATCCTCCGGGACGCCGCTCGGAAAGCCGGTGTCAGCAGCGAGGCGCTCTCCGCTCACTCGCTGCGCGTCGGCGGCGCCACGGCGGCGTACGAAGCGGGCAACGACCTGCTGGCGATCTCCCGTCGTGGCCGCTGGAAGGACGGCTCGCCGGTGCTGCTCCGCTACATCCGCGAGGTGGACAAGTGGAAGGTCAATCCGATGTCCGGTGTGCTGTAAGAGAGCCGAGCCCGGCGCCGTCCTTGGTCGGGACGGCGTCGACCTAAGGCACTAGTCCGGCGGTAGCGGCAGGCCGAAGCCTCGCAGCTATGACCAACACAGTCGAGCGCCCCACCACCAAGCGTTCCCGAGGCTGGTGGCCGGCGGTTGCCCTGTTCCTGCTCTCGCCGCTGTTCGGCGAGTACCTCCTCGGCAACCTGGCCTTCTCCGACCTGCCGATGCTGCCGTTCCTCGCCCTGCTCTACGGCGCGGGCACACTGCTGATCCGGGAGACCGCCCGCCGCTTCGGACGCGGCTCGGCCACGATGCTGCTGCTCGGCGTCGCCTACGCGCTGATCGAGGAGGGCCTCGTCGATCAGATGCTGTTCAACCACGACTACTTCGCCGGGCAGGCCCAGGAGAGCGACACGATCCTCGCGGCGTTGGGCATCGACGCCTGGCTCACGCTCGTCGTCGTTGCGATGCACACGATCTGGAGCACCTACATCCCGATCACCCTTCTGGAGGCCCTCGTACCGGCCAGGGCGACCCGCCCCTGGCTGGGGCCGGTCGGTACGGCGGTGACCGCGGTCGTCTTCGTCGCCGGCTCCGTACTGCTCGGCTGGGTGGTGCACTCCGAGACCGGGTTCCTCGCCTCGGCCGGACAGCTGACCGGGACGTCGATCGTCGTGATCGTCCTGGTGGCGGCGGCGTTCCTGATCCCGCGACCCGGGGCGGGATCGGACCGGGCGGCGCCGCGGCGCTGGCTCGCCGGACTGGTCGCCTTCGCCGCGTCGAGCCTGTTCATGTTCACCGAGGTACTGCCCGGCTGGACGGAGGTCGCGGCCGCCGTCACCCTCGTCGTCGTCTTCACCGTCGTCGTCGTGCGGTGGTCCAGGAGTCGCGGATTCGGTGTCCGCGACCGGCTGGCTCTGGTCGCCGGGGGCGTCCTCACCTACGCCTGGCTGGGGATGACCATGGAGCCGGAGACCGGGCCGCGGTCGACGCTCGACCAGGTCGGTGCCGTGCTGATCGCCGGCTTCGCGATCGCTCTGGTCGTGCTCGCCTTCCGTACCACCCGCGGCGGTCGGGGTGCAGTCGAAGACCCTCCGATCGTGGCTTCGCGCCGGGTGCAACCCTGAGCGCGGCTGGTGCGTAGTAAGACGTCCGGCCGAACGGCGCCGGCCGACACGGGAGGTGCGGGTGCCCTTCTCCGGAGACCCGGGCGCGGAGCAACGCTTCGACGAGTTCTACGCCGCGAACTTCGCGGCGCTCGCGGCACAGATCACCGTCTACCTGGGCGACCGCGCCGAAGCCGAGGACATCACCCAGGAGGCGTTCTGCCGGGCGTGGCGCCACTGGCCGCAGATCTCCGGCGGCACCAACCCGGTGGGGTGGGTCCACACGGTCGCTTACCGGCTCGCGGTGAGCCGCTGGCGGCGGCTGCGGGTGGCGGTGGCCCACCGCCTCCGGCACCGTCCACAGAGCATTCCGCCGCCCGACGGCGGGCGGCTGGATCTCCAGGCCGCGCTGGCGACCCTGCCCGACGCGCAGCGCCGCGTCGTCGTCCTGCACTACCTGGCCGACCTCGGGGTCGACGAGATCGCCGCGCGCGAAGGCGTCCCGGTCGGAACCGTCAAGTCATGGCTGCACCGCGGCCGGGCCCGCCTGGCCACCGCACTCGACCGGGAAGGAGCCGCGCAGTGAGCGTCGAGGAGAGCGACACCCGGCTGGCCGCGGAACTGGCCGCCTACGAGGCGCGCCTCGTGCCCGGCGTCACCGTCCGGGGTGGTCCGGCGGCGCGGGCGACCGTGACCCGGCGGCGGCGCTGGAACACCGCGGCGCTCGCCGCCGCGGTCGTGCTGCTGGTGGTGGCGGGCGTCGGGCTGCTCCGCCCCGAACAGCAGGAGGAGGATCGGCTGGTGCCGGTCACTCCACCGTCGGCCACGGCGTCCTCCGGGGAGCCGTCACCGCCGCCGGGCCCGCTGGACAACGCGACGATCGACTTCTCCCGGCTCCCGGAGGCCGACTGCGGTGGCCCGACCGTCCAGCTGCGCGACGGCGACAACTCCAACGTCCGCCGCCTGGACACGGTCTTCAGCTACTACGTCTCGGACCACCGGCCCGTGGTCGCCGACCTCGACGGCGACGGCCGCGACGACTACGTGGCGGTCCTCGGCTGCGTCGGCGAGGGCGGCGGTGTCGGGCGGTCGTGGCTGCTGATGCTCACCGGCGACCTGCCGCGGCTGACCGTCGCCGGGCCCGGCTTCCCGCTGCAGGCGGTAGACCGGGAGCGGGACCCCGATCCCGAGCTGGTCGGGCTGCGCGTCGAGGACGGTGTGGTAGTGGCCGACCTGTCGACCGACGGCCAGGAATCGACCGTGCGGCTGCGCTGGAACGGCACGGAGCTGGCACCGGCGCGCACTAACTGAACACGGCCGTTCTCGGATCGATCCAGGTGCTCCGGGTGGGCTGAACGAGCTGACCCGGAGCACCGCCCTGTGCTTCGCTGGACGCCCCGGCCCGAGGAGTCCGATGGAGTCCTTCGTCCAGCTACGCCGCGGCACCACCCCCCGGCGCGCCCACGCCGACCTCGACGGCCTGAAGGACGACGAACTCGGCCGCGCCGGCTTCACCGGCCGCACCGCCCACCTGTATCGGCGGCACGACCCGACGGCCTACCGCGCGGTCGGCCCGCTCACCGGCACCGATGTCCTGGTCGACGCGCTGGAGCCCACCGATGCGGCCGACCCCGCTGGGACACCGCTGCTGCTGCTGAGCAACTCCGACTGCCGGATCTCGCTGTCGCGCCGCGCCGCGCCCACGCCGTTCTACGTGCGCAACGTCGACGGCGACGAGCTCTACTTCGTCCACCGGGGCACCGGCACGTTCGTCACCGAGTTCGGTGACCTGCCCTACCGGCCCGGCGACTACGTCTACCTGCCGAAGGCCACCACCTACCGGCAGGTGCCCGACGCCGGGGACACCACCGCGCTGATCGTCGAGACCACCGAGGAGCTCCGGACGCCGCCCGCCGGGGCACTCGGCCGACACTTCCCGTTCGACAGCGCGCTGGTCGTCATCCCCGAAGCACGGGTGGTCGAGGACGACGGCCGCGACGAGTACGAGGTCCGGCTCTACCACTCCGGCGAGTGCACCCAGCTGTTCTACCCCCACGACCCCTGCGACGTCGAAGGTTGGCGCGGCGACAACTTCCCGTTCACGTTCAACGTCGCCGACTACACGGTGCTGGCCAGCGAGAGCGTCCACCTCCCGCCGACCGTCCACCTGTTCCTGCAGGCGACCGGCGTCGCGGTGCTCAACTTCCTGCCCCGGCCCGCGGAGGCCGTGCCGGGCACCGAACGCTACCCGTGGTACCACCGCAACGCCGACCACGACGAGGTCGCATTCTTCCACGGCGGCAGCGTGTTCGGCGTCGACGTGCCGGCCGGCCTGCTCTCCCACACCCCGCAGGGCCTGCACCACGGCGCACCGGAGAAGGCCAGGGAACGCGCCCGCCGACGATTCGATGAGTACGACCGGGTCGAGTGGCAGATCATCGCCATCGACACCCGCCGCCGCCTGACCCCCAGCCCCGCGCTGCGGGGACCGGTATGAGCGGCTACGACCGCATCCCGTACCTCGTGGTGTTCCCGGACAGCTCACCCCACCGGGACACCTACGGCGGCGTCGGCGAGACCGTCGCGCTGGAGAGCTACCTGCTCCGCCCGCCGACGCCGAGCGACACCGTGCTGGTGTTCATGCACCCGATCGGCGGCGGCGCATACCTGCCGATGGTCACCGCGCTCGCCCGCGCCGGCCACCACGTCATCTACTGCGGCAGCCGGTACCGCGGCGTGGACTCCGCGCTGATCATGGAGAAGGTCGTCGAAGACCTCGGCGCGTGCGTCCGCGACGCCCGGGACCGCCTCGGCTACTCCTACGTGGTGCTCGCGGGCTGGTCCGGCGGCGGCGCGCTCTCGCTCTACTACCAGCAGCAGGCCCGGAAACCCACGGTCACCGCGCCACCCGGCGGCGGCCCACCCGACCTCACGCAGCTGGACCTCGTCCCGGCCGACGCGGTACTGCTGCTCGCCGCCCACGTCAGCAGGCACGGCACGCTCACCGAGTGGCTCGACGCGGCGATCCTCGACGAAACCGACCCGGACGTCCGCGACCCCGCGCTCGACCTCTACGACCCGCACGGCCCGCAGCCCCCGTACGACCCGGCGTTCCTGCACACCTACCGGGCCGCGCAGATCGCCCGTAACCGCCGCATCACCGCGTGGGCGCGCGACGAACTGGACCGGTTACCCCCGCACGAGGAACGCGGATTCGTCGTGCACGGCACGATGGCCGACCCGCGCTGGCTCGACCCGGCCGTCGACCCCAACGACCGGGCACCGGGCCGCTGCTACCTCGGGGATCCGCGGATCGTCAACAACGGCCCCGTCGGCCTGGCCCGCTTCACCACGCTGCGCAGCTGGCTGTCCCAGTGGAGCTACGACGACGCCCGCGGCGACGGCGTCCGCTGCGCCGCCGACGTCGGCGTCCCCACCCTGGTCGTCGGCAACAGCGCCGACGACGCCTGTACACCCAGCCACACCCGGCGGCTCTACGACGCGGTGGGCCACCCCGACCGCACCCTGCACGTCGTCGACGGCGCCACGCACTACTACGCCGGGCCCGACCAGCGCCCGAAACTCGCCGAAGCGGTCGGCGTCATCACCGGCTGGCTCGCCGACCGCGGTCTCGGAGGACACCGATGAGCATCCGACAGGCCGTCCGGACCTTCGTCGACGACGAGGTCATCCCCGCCGAACCGGCACTGAACGCCGCCCGCGGCGGCGAACCGCTGCAAACCCTCCGCGAAAGCGCGAAGAAACAGGGCCTCTGGGCGCTCGGCCACCCGGCCGAACTCGGCGGCGGCGGCCTGTCGTTCCGCGACTTCGTGCTGATCAACGAGATCATCGGCCGATCCCGCTGGGGCCAGCTGGCACTCGGCACCGTGTCCATGCAGGACTCGATCATGCTGCACCGGTTCGGCACCGCGCACCACCGCGCCCGCTGGCTGGAGCCGCTGGTCGCCGGGGAGATCATGCCGAGCGTCGCGATGACCGAACCGGAGGTCGCCGGCTCCGACCCGACGCTCATCCGCGCCACCGCCCGCCTGGACGGCGACGAGTGGGTCATCGACGCCCACAAGTGGTTCACCACCGGCGCGTCCGGCGCCGCGTTCACCACCGTGTTCGTCCGCACCGAACCCGACGGCACGGAGCCGCACCGGGCGCTCTCGGCGATCGTCGTCCCGGCCGGAGCCCCCGGCTTCGAGATCGTGCGGGTCGTCCCGACGATGGGCGGCACCAGCGGTGACCACTGCGAGATCCGCCTCACCGCGGTCCGCGTCCCCCGGGAGAACCTGCTCGGCGAACGCGGCGGCGGCTTCGGCGTCGCGCAGGTCCGGCTCGGCCCCGGCCGGATCTTCCACGCGATGCGCTGGCTCGGGCAGGCCCAGCGCGCGTTCGAGCTGATGCTGGAGCGGGCCCGCACCCGCTACGCCCACGGCTCGGTGCTCGCCGAGAAAGGCGAGATCCAGCGGTACATCGCCGAGTCCGCCGCCGACATCCAAGCCGCGCGGCTGCTGGTGCTCGACGCCGCCGACGCCTACGACTCCGACGGGCGGGCCCGCGACCAGATCGCGATCGCCAAGTTCTGGGTCGCGCGGATCCTGCACGACGTCGTCGACCGGGCCATCCAGGTCCACGGCGCGCTCGGCGTCACCGGCGACACCCCGCTGGAAGAGATGTACCGGGAGGCCCGCTACGCGCGGATCTACGACGGCCCCGACGAGGTGCACCGGATGACCGTGGCGCGGCGCCTGATCGCCGACCCCGGGCGCGCCCCGTGGCTCCGGGGAGATGCCTCACATGCCTGACCCCGCCTACCCGCCGGCCGACCCGGCCGCGCAGTCCGTACGCGAGGCGTTGCGGGGCCGCTTGTCGGACCTGTGGGGCACCCCGGTGCGGGTCGGGGAACCCGTGCTGCTGACCGGCGGCGCCAGCCGCGAGACCCTCCAGATCCACGTCGCCGCCACCGGAACCCACCGCGACGTCGTGCTCCGCCGCGACCTGCTGCCCGGCGCCGACCCGGCCGGGCTGGCCCGCGAAGCCGCCGCGCTGCGCGCCGCCGCCGCCGACGGCGTCCCGGTACCGGCCGTCGTCGACGACGGCCCGGCCCTCAGCGGCCACCCCTACCTGGTGATGGAGTACGTACCCGGCGAGACCGTGCCCCGCCGCCTGCTGCGCGACCCCGCCTACAGCACCATCCGGACGACGCTCGCCGGCGCGCTCGGCGCGATCGCCGCCCGCATCCACACCGTCGACCCCGACCAGGTACCCGGCCTGACCCGCCCCGACCCGCTGGGCCTGCTGCGCGATCTCGCCGATGACGACGACACCCCGCGGCCCGCCGTCGAACTCGGCCTGGCGTGGCTCGCCGCCCGCACGCCACCGCCGGCGCCGGACACCCTCGTCCACGGCGACCTGCGCAACGGCAACGTCCTCGTCGGACCGGACGGGGTCCGCGCGATCCTGGACTGGGAGCTGGTGCACCGCGGTGACCCGGTCGAGGACCTCGGCTGGCTCTGCGTCAAGGCGTGGCGGTTCGGTGCCGCGCAGCCGGTCGGCGGGTTCGGCAGCCGCGCCGAACTGCTCGACGGCTACGCCGCGGTGGCCGGATGGCGCCCCACCGACGAACAGCTGCGCTGGTGGGAGGTGTACGGGACACTGCGCTGGGTGCTGCTCTGCCGCCGGCAGGCGCTGGCGTACCTGCGCGGCGACCGCGACTCGCTGGAACACGCGGTGATCGGGCGGCGGGTCTGCGAAGCCGAGTTCGACCTGCTGCTGGCGCTCGACCTGACGTCCCCCGCCGCCCCGACACCGGTCACGCAGCCGCTGGTCACTCCCGGCGACGCGGACCGCGGCACCACCCGCCCGCCGCACGACGCCCCGGACGCCGGGCACCTGATCGCCGCCGTCACCGACGCGTTCACCAGCGGCGCGTTCGGGGACGCCTACCTCACCCGGGTCGCGGCCAACGCGCTGCGAATCGCCGGGCGGGAGCTGGCGCTCGGCCCCGACCTCGCCGACCGGCACCGCCGCCGCCTCGACGCCCTCGGAGTACCGGACGACGCCGCGGTGGCCGCCGCCCTCCGCGACGGCACGGGCGGGCCGCAGCTCACCGCCGCGGTCGTCGACGCCGTCCGCGACAAGCTGCTCGTCGCCAACCCCCGCTACCTGACCCAACCGGCCTGACCCAACCCGTGCGGGACCGGCACGGGTCGCGGCCCGGTGTCAGCCGGTCGCCGGGCTCCGCTCGCGGCTGACCAGCGCGTCGATACCGTCGAGCAGCAGGCCGAGGCCGAACGTGAAGTCGGCGTCCTCGACCCACTCGGCGGACCCGCCGAACGCGTTCTCCCGCACCGCCGCGGCCAGCGCCGGGTAGACGTCCGGGTCGAGCAGCTGGGCGAGCATCGCGCCGTATCCGGCCGGTCCGCCCACCGGGTCGCCGCCGTCGGAGCCTGCCGAACCGTCAGTGCCGGCAGTGCCGGCAGTGCTGGCAGTGCCGTCCGGCTGGTTGAGCGCGTGCGCCATCGCGGCCAGCCGGGACGCGTAGCTGGTGAGCGTCGTCGCGACGTTGAGCCGCTGGCCGTAGTCCAGCCCGGTGCCGGCCAGCGCGCCCAGCGCACGGTCGAGCCAGCGCAGCGTACGGGGCCCGGCCGGGGGTGTGGTCTGGCCGAGCGCCAGCAGCCACGGACGGCTGAGCAAGAAGTCGCGGGTGGTCCGCGTCCAGTCGGTGAGGTAGGCCCGCCAGTCGCGCCCGTCCAGCGGCGGCGGCTCCGGCACGGCGGCGTCGGCCATCAGGATCAGCAGTTCGTCCTTGCTGCCCACGTACCGGTAGAGCGACATCGTCGCCATCCCGACCGCACCGGCGACGCTGCTCATCGTCACGCCGTCCAGCCCGTCGCGGTCGGCGATGCGGATCGCTGCGTCGACGATGCTGCCCAGGTCCTGGCTGGGGCGGGGGCCGTGCCGGGACCCGGTGTCGCGGCCCCACATGCGGGCCACCACGGGGGGAAGTCCGGCCTCGGCCACGTCGGCTACCTCTCGTTCGATCTTGCGCTCACTCTAGAGGCACGGCACTCTGTATCTCATACGCTGTACCTCATACGCAGAAGCGGGGATTGATGACCACACCCACTCCGATCCGCAGGGTCCTCGACGTCGACGCGATCCGCGGCTTCGCACTGTTCGGGATCTTCGCCGTCAACGTCACGTTCATGGCCTCCGGCTACCCCGGCAACCTCGTCACCGACCCCGACTTCCGCTCCGGCCTCGACGACGCCGTCCGCGCGCTCTCCTCGGTCCTCATCGACATGAAGTTCTACGTGCTGTTCTCGTTCCTGTTCGGGTACAGCTTCACCCTCCAGATGGACTCCGCCCGCCGCGCCGACGCCGCGTTCACCCCCCGGATGCTTCGCCGCATCGGCGGCTTATTCGTCCTCGGCGCACTGCACACCGTCTTCCTCTACGGCGGGGACATCCTCACCACCTACGCCGTCGCCTGCCTCGCCCTGCTGCTCCTGCGCAACGTCAGCGACCGCACCGCGCTCCGCATCGCCGCCGGCCTCTACGCCGTCGTCCTGCTCAGCCTGGTCTCCAGCGCCCTGCTCGTGGACCGCTCCGCGTTCGTCCCCGGCGAAGCCGAAGCACTCGCCAACGGCGCCGAATCCACCCAGGCGCTGCTCGGCGGCTGGGGCGACGTCATCGGCGAACACCTCGCCGGCCTGCCGCTGCTGCTCCTGCAGGCCGCCACCTTGCAAGGCCCCACCGCGCTCGCGCTGTTCCTGCTCGGCATGGTCGCCGGACGAGGACAGTGGCTCGCCCACGTCACCGGCACCGAACCCGTACTCCGCCGGATCCAGTGGACCGGCTTCCCGATCGGCCTCCTCGGTGGCCTCGTCTACGCCGCCGCCGGCGGCAACAACAACACCTTCGCCGTCGCCGTCAGCGTCGCCACCGCACCACTGCTCGCCGCCGCGTACGTCGCCACCCTGCTGCGCGTCATGCACCGGACACCGGCCGTCCGATCCGCGCTCGCCCCCGCCGGCCGCGCATCGCTCACCAACTACCTCGCCCAAGCCGCCATCGGCCTGGTGGTCTTCACCGGCATCGGGTTCGGCCTCGCGGGCACGTTCTCACCGCTCGCGCTGTTCGGCTTCACCCTCGCGGTCTTCGCCGTGCAACTCCTGATCAGCGCCGTCTGGCTGCGCCACTTCCGGTACGGCCCCGCCGAGTGGGCGCTCCGCTGGCTCACCAACGCCCGCCGGCCCGCGTGCCGCGTCCCGGCGCCCGGAACCGTCCCCACCGACGCAGAGCCCGCCGCCGCCGCGCCGGACCGTCGCTGACCACCGGGTGAGTCGCCTGGGGGGCGGCTCACCCGGCCAGCCACTCCGCGATCCCCGCCCGCAGCCGCTCCTTCGTCGCCGCCGGCGCGAACGACGCGTCCACCCCAGCCCGCGCCAACCCCGCCAACTCCGCGTCCGACGCCCCGAACGTGTCCCGCACCGCCGAATACTCACCGGTCAGCGTCGACCCGACCACCCTGGGCACGTCCGTGTTGAGCGTCACCACCAGACCGGCCTCCACCAGCGCCGGCAACGGATGCTCCGCCCACGACGGCACGAACCCCAGCGCCACGTTCGACGACGGACACACCTCCAGCGGCACACCCGCATCCCGCACCTGGGCGACCAGCTCCGGATCCTCGAGGATCCGGATACCGTGCCCCAGCCGCTCCGCGTGCCCGACCGTCAACGCCTCCCGGATCGACGCCGGGCCGCACGCCTCCCCGGCGTGGTGCACCAAGTGCAGCCCCGCGTCCCGCGCCTCGTCGCACACCTCCGCGAACGGCGCCAGCGGATACGTCTCCTCACCCGCGACGCCCACCGCCACCACGTCCGCCGACGAGAGAGCCAGCCCCACCGTCGCGCGCAGACGCTCCACCGGGCGCCGCCGCGAATGATCCAGCAGCACCCGCACCTCGATCCCGTGGGCGTCCTGCCCGGCCTTGAGGCCGGCCAGGACCGCCTCCAGCGGCATCCGCGGATCACCCAGCCGCTCCCCATGGGCCGCCGCCGTGAACGTCACCTCCACGTACCCGACGCCCTGCGCGGCCTCGTCGGCGCAGAACTCCTCCGCCACCCGGGCGAAATCCGCCGGATCCCGCAAGCAGCTACGCACCCGCGCGCCATGATCGGCGAACGCCCGGAAACCCTCGAACCGGTCAACCTCGGGGAGCTCCACACCGTGCGCCGCGGCCAGCTCCGCCAGCGTCCCCGGACGCACCGCGCTCTCCAGGTGCACGTGCAGATGAGCCTTGGGCAAACGAGTCAGATCACGCACGTCCGCCGACGCTACGACCCACGCCCCCGCCGGCGCGAGCGGATAACGCCTCACGCCAGCCGCGCCTCCAACGCCGCCACGTCCGGAACGAACCACAACTGCCGGCCCCGGTCGCACTCCCGCACGAAGTCCCGCAGCGCGTCGCTCGCCGCCACGTACTCCGCGACGTCACCCACCACCGCCAACCCCACCCGGTAGTTCGCGAACTTCTGCGCCACCGCACCGGCCACCCCCGACCGCAGCCGGAAGAACTCCGGCCCCAGCCGCTCCACCGGCACGGCCACCCAGTCCGCGCGGCCCGCGAACGCGTCCCCGATCAGGTCCATCACCGCGTGCTCGTCCCGCAACACCGGGCCGGCCGCGTCCACCACCAGTACCCGCAGACCGTGCACCTCACGGACCGGCACCACCGCGTCAACCACCGCTCACTCCTCCTGTGTAGGCGTCCACCAACCGCAGCAGCTCCGCCGTCCGCCCGACCGAACCCAGCAGCACCAGCTTCAAACTGCCGCGCTCGGAGTCGTAGACCGTCTGCACCCGCAGCGCCCCGCCCTCCGGCGCCCCACTCGCCGCGCTCAGCACCAGCGTCGACAAGCGGTCCATCTCCGCCCGGTCGACGCCGTCGATCTGCACGATGCTCGACACCTCGACGTGACACCGCCGCGCCGCCGACTCCACCGGCCGCCCGCAGAACGCCTCCAGGTCCGCCGCCGCGATCCGGTACTGCCGCCCGATCCGAGACGCCACCAACCGACCGTCCCGCACGTAGCCGCGGACCGTTTTCCCGTGCAGACCCAGCAACGCCGCGACCTGCTCGACCGAGTACCACTCCGGCGGCACGGCCACCCCACTCCCCAGAACTCCCTGACGTTCCCTTTATAGGGGAGTGAACCCACCAAAGAAAGAACTTTACGGAGTGATCGACGTCCACCTCGCGCCGCGGAGTATGACGGGGTTACCCTGAGAGTGTGACCAAGCGGATCACGATCAGCGTCCCCGACGACGTCGCCGCCCACCTCGAAGGCGTCGGCGCCCGGCGCGTGTCCGGCTACGTCACCGACGCCATCCGCCACCTCGTCCGCCGCGAAGAACAACTCCGCCAACTCGACGAGGTCTTCGCCCGCACCGGCAACCCCCAAGCGCCCGACCGGGAACGCGCCGAACGATTCCTCGACGACGTCGCCGCCTGGCAATCCACCCGCGAGCTCAGGTCCGGCGCCCACGCGTGACCCCTACGCGCGCACCCAGCCAGGTCGGACTCGTCTTCGACCACCACCCCCTCACGGCCTACGCCTCCAGCAAAGACCTCATCGCGCCCTCCCTCGTCGCGTCCGTGCTCGAACGCCAGCAACTCATCGCCGTCTCACCACTCGTCCTCGCCGAGGCCTACTGCTCCTTAGACCACGAGGAAGCCGACGTCCTCGACCTCCTCACCGGCGGAGCACTCGCCGCCGCACTCATCGTCGAACCCTTCGACGGCGAAACCGCACGCCTCCTCGGCCGCGACTCCGCACCCACCATCGGCAGCACCGGCGGCCACCGGCCCACCCTCGCCACCCTCCACACCGCCCAACTCGCCGTCCGCCACGCCGCCGGCGTCGTCACCGGCGAACCCGCGCCGCTCCGCAAACTCCTCGGCCCCGACTGGCCCCTGCTCCGCGTCTGACCAGCCACCACAGCGCCACCCAAGCGCGCACCACCGCCAGATAGCGCGAGCCGACTGCCACCCCGGCCAAAATCCGCCAGCCCCCGGCGAGCCCCGACCCTAGGGTCGAACGGTGACCGCAACAGCCACCACCCCGGCGACCAACCCACCCCTGGCCAACCACCGGCTCCGCACCCTCGGCGCCGTCAGCTTCACCGTCCTGGCCTGGGCCTCCGCCTTCATCGGCATCCGCTGGGTCGGCGAGCACTACACCGCAGGCCCACTCGCGTTCGGCCGCCTCCTCATCGGCACCCTCGCGCTCGGCGCCGGAGTCCTCGCCAGCCGACGGACCTGGGTCCGACCCAACCGCACCGAATGGCTGCTCATCACGCTCTGCGGCGTCGCCTGGTTCGGCATCTACAACATCGCGCTCAACGCCGCCGAACGACGCGTCGACGCCGGCACCGCCGCCATGCTCGTCAACCTCGGCCCGATCCTCATCGCACTCTTCGCCGGATTCCTGCTCCGCGAAGGCTTTCCCCGCTGGCTGCTCATCGGCGCCGCCGTCGCGTTCACCGGCGTCGTCCTGATCGGCATCCCCTCCGCACGCAACAGCGACGCCGGCGACGGCATGGTGCTCGGCGTCGTCCTGCTCCTGGTCGCCGCCGTCACCTACGCGATCGGCGTCCTCGCCCAGAAACCCACCCTCCGGCGTCTACCGGCCCTCCAGGTCACCTGGCTCGCCTGCACCATCGGGACGCTCACCTGCCTGCCCTTCGCACCCGGCTTCGTCCGCGAACTCGCCGACAGCCCGGCCGGACCGACCGCAGGCCTGGTGTACCTCGGACTGGTCCCGACCGCGCTGGCGTTCGGGACCTGGGGGTACGCGCTCGCCCGCATGGACGCCGGACGACTCGGCATCACCACCTACGTCGTCCCGCCGCTCGCCGTCCTCGGCGGATGGGTCCTGCTCGGCGAGACGCCGGCCGCGCTCGTCGGCGGCGCCGTGTGCCTGGTCGGAGTGGCCCTGTCCCGTCGTCGGTGAAACCTGAGTGCCCTCGTCGGGCGCGTTTGGGCAGTTCGAGGTGTGTGTTCGAGTGTATGGGCTTGTTATTGCGGAAGGAGTGAGCGGGAGCGGAGCAACCGACGTCGCGCCGCCGTCGTCCTTGGTGGGTGACGGAAGGGACCGGTCTTGATACGACGACGACAGCAGAGCTTCGAAGAACTCGAGGCTCTCATCGCCAATCGGCGCGACGCGATGCTGGCGACCGCCACGCTGCTCGCCGGTGGGCGGCACGCCGGCGAGGACCTTCTCCAAGCGGCCATCGAGCGGATGATCCGCCGATGGCACCGGGTCGAGGGCGACCCGGAGGCGTACCTCCGCAGGATCCTCTACCACCTGGCCGTCGACAGTTGGCGGCAGCGGAGACGACGCCCCGAACTGCTCGCCGTCGTCGAGCCGGAGGGCCAGCCCGACGGCACCGACGCCGTCGACCTGAGACAGGCCCTGGTACAGGCACTCGGCCAGTTAGCTCCGCGGCAGCGCGCGGTGCTGGTGTTGCGGTACTTCGAGGAGCTCAGCGAGGCCGAGATCGCCGCGACGCTCGGCTGCTCGACAGGCACCGTCAAGTCCACCGCCGCCCGCGGCATGAAACGGCTACGCGAGCTCACCACCGCCTGGATCCCGCAGTCCGCGACCGAACCGAACGGAGCACCGCGATGACCCCGCCACTGGAGAGCGAGCTCGCCGCCGGCATGCGTGACGCCGTCGCGGGCCTACGCACCGAACGGGACCTGTTCGGGTCGGCACTGGCCGACCATCGGCGTTCCACGGTCCGCCGCCGCATATCCGCGACCGGCGGGGTCGCGTTGGTCGCGGCGGCCGTGATCGGCGTCGCGATGTTCGTCTCCGCCGACGCAACAGCACCTGACGTGGCGACCGTGTTGAACGCTGCCGCGGTCACCCAGCGGACCACCGACGCCCTCGAGACCGACCTGATCCGGCACGCCACCAAACGCATCACCGGCTGGCCCACCGAGGGCCAGATCACCGAGCAGTGGTACGACCCGCGCACCGGGGACACCCTGACACACACCAGCGGGGGCGGCGCCGACGTCGAGGACGTGCGCTGGAACCGGAACAAGCCCGGGGTCTACGTCATGGTCAACCGGACCGACCGCACCTGGTGGTCCCAGGACAAGCAGTACGACGGGCCGCCCATCCCGGAGCAGCACGCCCCACCGCCGGAGACCGCGGCCCAGATCCGCGCAGCCCTGGACGACGGGCGCAACATCCAGGTCGTCGGCAACGAGCAGGTGAACGGGCACGCCACGATCCACCTCCGCATGGTGCTGACGAGGACGGACGAGCCCTCGTCGATCATCGGTGAGCCCCGCTACGACCTCTGGGTCGACGAGAAGACGTTCCTCCCGGTCCGGAGCCTGCTGACGATCTGGGTCGAGGCCAACCCCAAGTACTTCCCCGGCGGGAAGGACGAGACCACCGAAGCGCACGACTACGAGTGGCTCCCCCGCACCGAGGAGAACCTCGCGGCGCTCACGCTGACCGTGCCGGCGGGCTACACCGAGGAGCCGCCCTTCCAGATCTACACGACCGGACCGGACGGCTCAGCGACCCCCGTCCCGAGCCGCTGACCCGGCGCCGGGGCGCGCTATCCGGCCGGGGTGACCCAGGTGGGGTTGGCTTTCACGAACGCGTCGACGGTGTCGTTCCGCATCGCCTGGAACAGCTCGAGGCTGGTGTCGCTGAGCTTCTCGTACCAGATGCCGTTGACGGTCTCGGCGTTGAACTTGCCCCCGTTGGTTTTGATCATCGTCATCTGGTCGGGCTTGAGGCCTTTGAGCGTGAACACCCAGTCGGTGATCGACACCTCGTTGTTGTAGAACGTGACGGCGTCGCCGAGGGAGTTGAGCACCGCGTTGATCTTCGTCGGATTGGTGATCACGCCGGTGGACGTGGCCTTCTGCAGGATCGCCTTGATCAGCTGCTGCTGGTGACGCTGCCGCCCGTAGTCACCGTCGTTGTTGGCGAGCAGGTCGCGCTGGCGGGCGTAGTCCAGTGCCTGCCAGTCCTTGAAGTTGTAGCAGCCGGGGTAGTAGACCTGCGGCCGCATGTTCTCCCGGAGGCCGGCCGGGGTGCCGTCGTCGTTGATGTAGTACGGCACGCCGACCTTGCCGGTCGTCTTGTCCCAGCCGATGTGGATCGACGTGACCTTCTCGTCGACGCACATCCGGACGCCGCCGAGAGCCCGGACGACGCCGCGGAGCCCGTCGAAGTTGACGATGGCGGCGCCGTCGAACTTCATGCCGCCGGCGAGGTCGCTGACGGTGTTCGCGACGAGTTCCATCGCCTTCTTCCGGCCGCCCCCGTCGCGGTAGCCGTACTGGAACGCCGCGTTGATCTTGTCCTTGCCGCCGGGGTACTCGGTGTCCGGGAACGGCGGAATGTCGACCAGGCTGTCCCGCGGTATCGACGCCAGGTAGACCTGGTCGTGGGCGGCGTTGACGTGGGCGATGATGATCGAGTCGGCGCGGGCGCCGTTGGCCGCCGCGTCGCCGCGCTCGTCGCTGCCGATCAGCAGGAGGTTGATCGGGCCGTCGATCGAGTTGCCGGTGTCGGCCGAGTCGCCGAGCCCACCGTCTTCGGTGATCTTGCCGGCGTAGTGGTCGACCGCCGTGGGGACGCCGACCAGCACCCCGGCGCTGAACAGGACGAGGATCGCGCCGAACGCGACCGCGAGCCACGCCCACCGCGGAGCGCCGCGCCAGGTGCCGGTCTGTCGCGGAGGTACCGGGCGCGGCCGGGCCGCGGAGGGTCTCTCGCCGGGGGCCTCCGCGGGCGACGCGGCTCCGGCCGAGGGGGTCGCGGCCCGCTCCGGGTCGTCGTCCTGGCCGACGCGCTCCGGCGAGCCGAGGCTGGTCAGTGCCCCACCCGATTCGTGCGGTCCGCCCGGACGTTCCGCCGCCGCATCAGCTACCTCCCGGTGCCGTCAACTCCGCCACGACCCTGATCGGGCCACACTCTACGATCGCCGTGCCATCTGACCGATAGCCCTGCAAACACTCATTCAATCCTTATCTACTCCCCTGGTGCGGGCTTGCGTGGTGGTTGTGGCGTGTTGGAGTGTATGGGCTTGTTATTTCTTCTCACTCCGACCCGTACCGCTTGACGGCGTTGCGGTGGCGCACTGTAATAGGGCGCGGTGGCGCTGGGCGCCACCCGATTCCAAGGGGCTGATCACGTGACGTCTACGTTCACAGGGCGCGTCTAACCCCTTCCGGCGCCCGCGCGTCTGCCCGCCTCGGTAGTTCCGTTCGCCGACGTTCGTCGTCGGTGTCGTGCGGTTCGCGCGCGTCTCCTCTCGCCAGCGGTCCGGTGTTCGTTGCCGCGACCGTCGTTCCGGCGCGCCCATGCGCCCCTCTCCCCCGCCGCCTGATCGCGGGCGGTTCGTCCTGCGCCCGTACTCCCGCGGGCCGTCTTCCGGAGGTTTCATGTCCCTGCACACGTCCGTCGAGTTGAATCACACGATCGTCGGAGTCAAGGACCGCGAGCAGTCCGCCGCGTTCCTGGCCCGGGTACTGGGGTTGGAGCTGGGTGCGGGGTGGGGTCCGTTCCTGCCGGTCACCACCGGTAACGGGGTGACGCTCGACTTCGTCACGCTGCCACCGCACCTCGAGGTGACCCCGCAGCACTACGCGTTCCTGGTGCCCGAGGAGGCGTTCGACGGCATCTTCGCCCGGATGCGGGAGGAGTGCGACGAGTACTGGGCGGATCCGGCGCGCACCCAGCCGGGGCAGATCAACCACAACGACGGCGGCCGCGGCGTGTACTTCCTCGACCCGTCCGGCCACTACCTCGAGGTGATCACCCGCCCGTACGGCAGCCAGGCCGACTGACCGCGGGGCGCCGGCCGTTGCCGCGACGACGGGTCCTCGTGGCAACGGCTGTGCGCGCTGGCGTTGGATGATGTTCAGCCGGATGTCCGGTTCCGGTTGGACGTGATCGGTCTCGTGTTGTTGCCCCGCGGGCCCGCCGCGCTGGTCTACGGTCTCTCCCGAGGCCGGCAACGGCGCCGGTCTCGTCAACTCTTCCGGTTCCGGCCAGCCCTCGTCTCAGGCGGTCAGCACCGAGGACGGCTCGGGCAGCAGTTCGGCGAGGAGCCCGGCGAGCTGCTCCGGGTGCGTGAGGTAGGCGTCGTTGCTGCCGGAGATCCGCAGCACGGAGAGCGGAGCCACCTCTCGTTGGAGGGTGGTCAGTGCGGCGGTCACCCAGTCGCGGTAGCTGAGCCACACGAGGCCGAGCTCGGTCGGGAGCACCTCCGCGAGGTCGGACTCCTCGCTCACCAGCGCGGCGGTCGGGCAGCGCACCGCACGGTAGACGTCCAGGACGACCAGGTCCTCCACCGCACGCAGAGCTTGCCGGAGTGTCTCCGGGAGCTCGCGGAGGGCGTCGGACAGGTAGTCGGAGAACGCGTCGATCGCCTCGGCGCCGCCGGCGAACCCCGCCCATTGCGCCGCGCGGTTCGGGTTGCCGAACCCGTCGATGCTCACGGCGAGCGGGCACTCCGGGTGCTGTCCGGCCCAGAACGTCGCCACCGCACCCCCGAGCCCGTGGCCGATCACCGCCGGACGGTCGAGCGCCAGCGCATCGGCGACCGCGGCGAGGTCGGCGACGACCGCCGGCCACGTCCACGTCCCGGTGCCGGATCGACCGTGTCCGCGCGGTTCGGTCGCGACCGGCCGGTATCCCAGGCCGCGCAGCAGCGTCGCGACGGTGTCCCAGTCGTCGACGGTGCCGCGGACGGGGGGAACGAGCAGCACGTCGCCGCGCCACCCGTGGTCGGATTCGCCGCGCGGGTGGCGGCCGTGGTCCCGGACGCCGAGCGACACCTCGCCGCGCACCAGCAGGTCGGTGCGGGGTAGCCCCAGGTCGGTCATGCTTCCACTGTCCCGGCCGTGTCGACCGGTTAACGACGGCCGTGCTGGTCGCTCAGCGTCGCCGGGCCGCCCGGGCGACCAGGGCCGCGAGCCGGTCGGCCACCACCGCGAGGAACACGACCACCGAGACCGTCCACAGCAGCGTGCCGCCGACCACTTGATCGGCTCCGGCGCTGGTGCTCCCCCACGGCCACGGCACGACGAGCACGCGCAGCAGGCCCACGTACCAGTCGGCCGCCACCAGCCGCGACCCGGAGGACAGCAGCAGGCCGGCGGCCACCCCGGCGCTGCCCGCGAGTACCGCAACCCCGAGCCGGGCGCGGTCGGTGCGGCGGCCCTGCGGCCGGGGATCCGGCCCGGCCAGCCACCAGAACAGCAGGAAACCGGTGCCGAGGAGGTACAGGGCGACGGCGAGGTCCGCGGCGTACGACCAGCGGGTCGCCTCGAACACACCGGTGAAGTAGGTGGCGTACCAGCCGGCGGCCCAGAGCACGACGACGACCACCGGGCGGGTGATCAGCCGCGCGGGTCGCGAGTGCAGGGCGGCGCTCAGCCAGTCCCGGGGCCCGGCCAGCGGGCCGGTGCCCGGCCGCAGCACGCGTAGGGCGAGCGTCAGCGGCGCCGCCCTCGCGAGCAGCAGCGGCGCGACGATGCCGAGCAACACGTGCTGGACGACCGTGACGCTGAAGAACACCGGTGCGTACCGGCCGACGCCACTGCTGGTCGCCACCGCCACGGCCGCGATCCCGGCCAGCCAGGCGGTGCTGCGCCACGCCGACCAGGCGATGCCCGCCCGGTGGGCGCGCTGCTCGAGGCGCAGGTAGCCGCCGACGGCGACCGCGCAGAGTAGAAGGAAGAGCAGGTCCGGGCGCCAGTCCGAGGCGAGCTGCCAGAACGACACGGTCGCCGGCAGGTCGAACCCGAGCATCTGTTGCCCCGGCGACTCGTGGTGGCCGACGCCCACCCCGGCGTCGAGCGGTGCCGGGGTGCGCTCCAACGCGACCGACAGGCCGACGACGACGCCCAGGGCCAGCAGCTCGAGCACCGCGAACCGGACGAACGGCGCGCGGCGGCCGCGGTCCAGCGCGGGCACGGTCTGGGTGCGGCGCCAGTACCCCAGCCCGGCAAGGACGGCCAGCACGAGCAGCTGGACGGCGACCAGCTCGCCGTAGGCAATGTCCAGGCCGGTGCCGCTCGGCGCCAGCACCAGGTACGCGGTGAGCGCCGCGGCGGCGGCGGTGACGATCAGGCTGATCAGCGCTAGCCGCCCGTACCGGCGCGCGAGCACGGCCGGCGACTCGCGGTCGTGCGCGACCCGGGTGAGCAGCGCGGCCAGCCCACCGATCCAGACGGTGAGCGCGAGGACGTACAGCAACTCGGCGGCGACCGCCGTGCGGTGGTCGGCCATGGACACCCCGGGGTCGACGAACACCGGCGGGAGGACGCCGAGCAGGCTCGCGGCCAGCGCGGCCGCCGGCAGCCGCGGTCCCGCCGTGGGTGTGCGGGAGAGCGTCGGGAATCGGCACAGCAGCACCGCGGCGAGCGCGGCGGCGATCGTCACCAGGCCGGCTTGCCCGGCGGGCGTCTGCAGCCCCACGTTGACCAGGGCGTCGGCGGTGAGGATGCCGTCGACCGGGCGGCCGCGCAGGTCGGAGAGGGTGAACAGCCACGTGGCGGCTGCGGCGACCAGCCAGACGCCCGCCGCCCGCTGCGCGACCCGCCGGTGGAGGTCGACGACCGCCGAGGGGCTCGCGGCGCGAGGTGCCCAGAACACCGCGGCGAGCAGGTGACCGACGACGAGCGCCGCGGCCAGCATTCCGACCAACCGGGACAGCGGCAGCCCCCAGCCGGTCAGCGCCCCCGGGTCCGGTAGCCCCGGGACGACCGAGCGGCCGATCCCGTCGCCGTAGCCGAGCGCGAGCGTGGTCGCCGCGACCGCGGCGGCCGTGGCTCCTGCCGCGATCAGCAGCGCGGCCCGCGGCGGCGGCAGCGGGTACCCGGAGGAGGACGTGGTGGTTCGAGGTGTGGCGTGCCCCATGCCCCGTTTACGAGCCGGAGGGCGTCGGAGTTCAGGTCGCGACCTTGTTTTCCCCTGGAACGTCGCTGCGGAGGCCGCCGACCCCGTCGGCCGGGCCGCCGAGCAGGCCGGCCCGGCGGGCCAGCGCCGCCGCCTCGGTGCGCCCGGCCGCGCCGAGCTTGGCCATCAGGTTCGACACGTGGACGCTGACGGTCTTGTCGCTGATGAACAACGCGCGCCCGATCTGCCGGTTGGTCCGCCCCAGCGCCAGCAGCTCCAGCACCTGCTGCTCCCGGGGGGTGAGGTCGGTCTCCCGGCGCTCGGCGGCGGGCCGGGCGACCGCGAGCGCGGACAGCTCGGCGAGCAGCGGCGCGGCACGGAGTTCCTGGGCGATCGTCCGGGCGGCCTCGGCCTCGCGCTGGGCACCGGCCGGATCACCGGTCGCCGCGAGCGCCGCCGCCAGCCGGGCCGTCGACCGCGCGGTCTCGTACCGGTGGCCGTACCCGAACCGGTCCACCGAGGTGCGCCACGCCTCGACCAGCTCCTCGGCGGTCGGAGACGTGATCTCGGTACCGCCCGCTCCGGTCACGCCCGTTCCGGAGCCGCCGACTCCGGCGGACCAGCGCAGCCGCGCCCACTCGGCCTCGGCGCGGGCGACCCACGACCCGCTCTCCGGCCCCAGGCTGCCCCGGCGGCTCATCACACCCTCGACCACCCGGCGGACGTCCTCGATCAGCTGCTCACCGCGGGCCACCAGCGCGGTCCGCTCGGCGTCGCCGGTGGGCGCCACCGCACCGGCCAGCACGCCGAGCATCAGCGCGTGCAGCCGGAACCGGGCGTCGAACCAACGGTTGTTCCAGAGCGTGGCCACCGTGTCGACCACGTCGTCGTGCGTGGCCAGGGCCGCGGTGACGTCGCCGAGCGTGCCGTAGGCGTCGATCAGCGCCGAGCCGCCCATGATGCCGAGCACCGCGTCGCGCTTCCACCACGCGCGATGTGCCTCGGCCCGGCGGACGACGTCCGTGGCGCCCCGCCCGGTGTGCACGGCGAGGCTCGCCATGGCCAGGCCGGCCCGGTGCAGCGGCGGCGCTTCCGGGTAGGACTCCGCGGTGCGCAGCGCCTCGTCCCAGTGCCCGGCCACGTAGTCGGCCTGCACGCACATGACCAGCGCGTCGGCACCGTAGGGCGCCCAGGGCCGACCGGCGTCCCGCGCGATCGCCGCGCCCTCGGCGAACGTCCGGCGCCCCTCCTCGAGGAGGCCGCTCTCGTACTGGAACAGCGCCAGGCTGTACACCGACCGCAGCTTCGCCGGCAGGTCGCCGGACTCGCGTGCGCGGGCCATGCTGTCGCGGAGCAGGCGTTCGGCGACGTCCGGATCGGCAGCCCGCCAGCGTTCGACCCGGCCCCGGGTGGTGACCGCGTCGGCCTCGACGTTGGGGATGCCGACCTGTACCGCGACCGCTCGAGCCTGCTCGGCGTAGGCGATCGACTCGTCCGCGTGCCGGTCGCGAGTGGACAGCGCGCGTGCGAGCGCAGCCAGCGCCCTGGCCCGCAGCGCGGTGGGCGGCTCCTCCGGGATCGCGTCCAGTGCCTGGCGGGCCAGCTGGATGACGTCGAACCCGACGTCGAGCGTGAGCGCGTGCTCGGTGAGCTCGATCAGCAGCGTGGACCGGACGTCGGGCGCGGCGTCGTCGGGCAGGCGGCGCAGCGCCTCCTCGAGCAGATGCACGGCGCGGAACGGATTTCCGGCGTGCGACGCCGCGCTCGCGGCTTTGCGTGGCAGCTCGACGGCGGTCCGGGCGTCGGAGACCGCGGGCCCCAGCTCCTGCGCCGCCTCGTACAGGCGCATCGCCTCGCCGGGTGCCGCGACCCGCATCGCCTCGTCACCGGCGCGGATCCCGGCGTCGAACGCGGTCGCCAGATCGCCGGCCTCCCGGGCGTGCCGTGCCAGGTCGGCGTCGGTGCCGCCGGGGAGCTCCTGGCGGGCGATCACCTCAGCGAACTGCGCGTGGTGGTGGCGGCGCTCACCGGGCAGCAGGTCGTCGTAGACCGCTTCGGCCAGCAGCGCGTGCCGGAACGCGTACCCGTCGGCGGGGGTGCGGTCGAGCACGTGCGCGTCGGTGGCTTCGCGGAGTGCGGTGTGCAGCCGGGCGTCGTCGAGACCCGCCACCCGGACCAAGCGGTCGTGGTCGATCTGGCGGCCCGCGACCGCTACGACCTGGAGCACGTGCCGGGTCTCCGGGGCGAGCCGCTCGAGGCGCAGCAGGAGCAGGTCGGCCAGGTCGCGCGGAACGCCGACCGACGGCGCCCGGCGGGCGGTGAGCTCGGCGAGCAGCTGCTCGGCGAAGAACGCGTTGCCCTGGGCCCGGTCGAGGACGTCGTCGAGCACCTCCGGGCCGAGGACGTCGTCGGAGCCGCCGGCCAGGCCCCGGACCAGCGCCGCGACGTCGGCGCGCTCGAGCGGCTGCAGCCCGACGCGCAGTACGCCGGGGAGCCGGCCCCACTCGAGCACGACCGTGCGGAGCGGATGCCTGCGGTGCAGGTCGTCGGAGCGGTAGGACGCCACCGGGACGACCGGTGCGCCGGGCTCGCCCGCCAGCCGGGCGAGCAGGAAGCCGAACAGATCGCGGGTGGCGCCGTCGGCCCAGTGCAGGTCTTCGACGACGAGCAGCACCCGCCGGTCGGCCGCGAGGTCGAACAGCGCGCCGAGGACCGCTTCGTAGAGGTCGGCCGGGTCGAGCCGACCCTCGGCTCCGTCGGAACCGACCAACCGCCGCTGCGGGAGCAGGCGGGTCAGCGGCGGGTAGTGCTCCCGCAGCCGGTCGACGGTCTCCGGCTCGTCCCGGGCCAGCCGCCCGAACGCCTCGCTGACCGGGAGGAAGGGAACTGCATCACCCCCGAAGCTGACGCAGTGCCCGACCAGGACCAGCGCCCCCTCCGCCGCGGCGGCCCTGGCGAACTCCCGGAGCAGCCGGGTCTTGCCGATGCCCGCTTCGCCGGACACGATCGCCGCGCCCGGCGCTCCTGGCGCCGATCCGTCGAGCAGGGCACGCAGCGTCGCCAACTCGGCATCACGGCCGACCAGCGGCGTCGGTTCCACACTCGTCATGAACGCATTGTCGCTCGCCGGTACGACAGGTTTTCCGACACCGGCGCTGACGGCCATCGCTCAGCAATCGGGTAACGACGGACGGAGTCGATGGCGGTGGAACAGCAGCGCGAAGACGCCGGCCCGGTGCCTGCCGGGACGCACGGGTTCGTCGTCGATGACCCGGGGGCGGGCGGAGGCGCTGAGGCGCTCGCGGGTGTAGTCGTACTGTGCCTTCGCGAATTCCTCGGTGAGCGAGAACATCGTGGCCTCTTCAGCTAGCAGTGTGGTGGCTTCCGATCACCACACTGCTCGGCTGAGGGGCCTCGGGGCATCGCCACCATTCCCTACTGGGGTCCGGCGGCGGGGCCTTAGGCGGGCCTGCGACGCCTTAGACCCGATCGGAATCGACCGTTTCGCCCGCCCGCGCACCGGACCACCGCCTCAAGCGCCGGCTAAGGCAGCGAGACCGGCAGCTCCAGGGCATGGAAGTGGTCGACGCCGATGAAGGACGTGATCTCCGCGATCCGGTCGTTCCGCAGCGTGAACACGTTGACCGACCAGGCCGCGTAGGCGCCGGAGCCGGCGTCGGCCAGGTACGAGGCGACCGCCGGCTGGCCGTTCGCGGCCGTCGTCCGGTGCCGCCACGCCCCGCAGCTGCGCAGCGGTAGTTCGACGGCGAAGTCGCGGACCGCCGCGGCCCCCGCGTACCAGTGCGGCAGCGGCGGCATCGACCAGGTGACGTCCTCGGTGAGCAGCGCGAGCAAGGCCTCGGCGTCACCGCGCTCCAGCGCGCCCGCGTACCCCTCGACCAGGCCGCGGACCCGGGCGTCGTCCAGGCTCCGCAGCGTCCGCTGCTGGCTGATCGGCGGCACCCGCTCGGCGACCAGCCGCCTGGCCCGCTGCAGTGCACTGTTCACCGACGCGACGCTGGTGTCCATCACGGCCGCGATCTCCGCCGCCGAGAACCCCAGGACGTCGAAGAGCAGCAGCGCGGCCCGCTGGTTGCCCGGCAGGTGCTGGCAGGCGGCCACGAACGCCAGCTCGACGGCCTCGCGCTGTTCGTACCGGCCGTGCGGGCTGCCGGGCAGGTCCGTGTCGGGGTACGGCGTCAGCCAAGCCACGTCGGTGGCCGGGGCGTCGTCGAGCACGACCCGTTCGCTGGACGGGCCGAGGTCGACCGGGAGCATCCGCCGGGCGCGGCGCTCGATGGCGTCCAGACAGACCCGGGTCGCCACCGTGTACAGCCAGGTGCGCAGCGAGCTGCGTCGCTGGAATCCGGTCAGGCCCCGCCAGGCCCGCAGCAGCGCGTCCTGCAGCGCGTCGTCGGCGTCGTGGGTCGAGCCCAGCATCCGGTAGCAGTGCGCGTGCAGTTCCCGCCGCAGAGGCCGGACGAGACGGTCGAAGGCTGCGTCGTCACCGTCGCGGGCCAGCGCCAGGTCCGCCTCGGGGGCGGTCGCGGAGATTTCGCTCACGAGCGATGAGTCTGCCCCACCGGCGGAGTCTCCACCGGTGACGAACGAACCAACTCCGGGAGGAACCGATGATCCGCACCGTCTCCGCCGCGACGCTCGCCGTGCCCGACGCGCGGCTGTACTACGAGGTACGCGGTGCGGGGCCGCTGCTCGTGCTGGCCGGTGCGCCGATGGACGCGACGGCGTTCACCGCGGTCGCGGAGCTGCTCGCGACCGATCACACGGTGCTCACCACCGACCCGCGCGGTATCCACCGCAGTCCGGTCGACCAGCCCGACCGGGACTCGACGCCCGAGGAGCGCGCCGACGACCTGGCGCGGCTGATCGCGCACGTGGACGCCGGTCCGGCGGTGGCGCTGGGCTCCAGCGGCGGCGCGGTGAGCGTGCTGGCGCTGGCCGAGCGTCATCCGGACGCCGTGACGACGGTGATCGCGCACGAGCCGCCGCTGACCGAGCTGCTGCCCGACCGGGAGGCGGTCCGGGCCCGCACCGAGGAGATGATCGCGACGTACCTGAGCGGCGACCGCCGCCTGGCCTGGGTGCAGTTCCTGGCGAACGCGAACATCCACCTGCCCGACGAGGTGTTCGACGCGACGTTCGGGGCGGAGCCCACGCCGCAGGCCGCCGCGGACGAGCGGTTCCAGTTCGCGCACCTGCTGCGCGCGACCACCCGGTTCCAGCCGGACGTCGCGGCGCTGCGGGCCGGGCCGGTGCGGGTGGTGGTCGGGATCGGTGAGGAGTCGGGCGGGCAGATCTGCGACCGGACGTCGCGGGCGCTCGCCGCGGTGCTCGGCGTCGAGCCGACGCTCTTCCCCGGCGACCACGTCGGCTTCGCCGGGGCGCCGGAGCCGTTCGCGACCCGCCTCCGCGAGATCCTGCGCGGCTGACCCCGGCGCGCCGGGGAAGCGCTGCACAGTTTTGTCCCCTATACCGGACGAGAGTGTGCAGCGCTTCGGACCGGGAAATCGCCGGCTCGGCCTAGCAGGGCGGGGATCTGCGTGCCCAGCTCGGCCTCGATCAGGGTGGCGGCCGCCACCACGCCGGAGAGCTCCAACCCCGACGCGATTCCGGAGCGGCGCAGCGCGTACGTCAGGTCCTCGGTCGCGATGTTCCCGGTCGCGGCCGGGGCGAACGGGCAGCCGCCGATCCCGCCCGCGCTGGCGTCGAGCGCCGCCGCGCCACCCGCCACCGCCGCCAGCGCGTTCGCGTACCCGGTGTTGCGGGTGTTGTGGAAGTGGAACCGCAGCGGGAGCCCGGTCACCGCCCGCACCTCCCCGATCAGCCGCTCGACGTCGGCCGGTACCCCCACGCCGATCGTGTCGGCGAGCGCGATCTCGTCCGCCCCGGCGTCCGCACAGGACCGGACGAGCTCCGCGACCGTCGCGGGCGCCACCTCACCCTCGAACGGGCAGCCGAACGCGGCCCCGATCGTCGCCGTCACCGGCACGCCGGCGGCGTGCGCCCGCCCGCTGATCGCGGCGAACGACCGCAGGGCCGCCTCCATGCTCATGCCCTGGTTGCGCTCGCTGAACGTCTCGGTGGCCACCACCACGACGTTCACCTCGTCCACGCCGGCGGCCAGCGCGCGGTCGAGCCCGCGTTCGTTGACCACGAGCCCGAGGTAGCGGACGTCGTCGCGGCGCGGGACGCCGGCCATCACCGCTTCGGCGTCGGCCATCTGGGGGACCCGTTTCGGGTGCACGAAGCTGGTGGCCTCGATCCGCCGCGCACCGGCCGCGATCAGCGCCTCGATGTACGCGATCTTCGCCTCGGTCGACACCAGCGCGCTCTCGTTCTGCAGCCCGTCGCGGGGCCCGACCTCCACGATCTCCACGGCTGCCATGCGTCCTCCCTCGACCACGGACACCTGTCTAGCATCGTCCGCGAGATGTATGCAATCCCCGAGAAACAAGCAGGAGAACCCTTGAAAGAACGCACTTCGATCCACTACATGTATGCAATCGACGAACGGAGTGGCCTCCGATGACGGCAGCGAGCGATCGCGCGGCGGACGAGCTGCGCTTCCGGATCCTGGGCGGGGAGTTCGTCCCCGGCGAGCGGCTCGGCGAGTCCGAACTCGCCGCGACGCTCGGCGTGAGCCGCACGCCCGTCCGCGAAGCCCTGCGCAAACTCGCCGCCGACGGACTGGTGGAGATCACCCCGAACAAGGGCGCCCGCGTCGTCGAGCACCCGCGTGCCGACCTCGACGCGATCTTCGCGATCCGCGCGCACGTCGAGGGCCTGGCCGCGCGGGCGGCGGCCGCCGTCGCGTCCGACGACGACGTCGATCGGCTCGAGGAGATCGCCACCGCGCTGGAGAAGCACTCCGACGCCGGCCGGCTGGACGAGGTGTACCAGCTGAACGCGGAGTTCCACGGCCTGCTCAACGGCCTCGCCCGCAGCAGCGTGCTGACCAACACCGTCAGCCAGTTGATCCACGCGTCGGTGCTGTTCCGGACGCTGCACGCCTTCGACGAGGCCGCTCGCCGCCGCAGCTGCGCGCACCACCACGAGATCGTCGCCGCGCTGCGCGCCCGCGACCCGGACTGGGCCGAAGCCGTCATGCACGCGCATCTCTACTCCGCCCGCGCGTCCCTGCTCGGACCCCGCCACCCCGCCGTCGAGGAGGCACCATGACCGATCGACCGCTCCCCCTCCGCGACGTCCGCGTGGTCGAGCTGGGCCAGCTCCTGGCCGGCCCGTTCTGCGGCCAGCTGCTCGGCGACTTCGGCGCCGAGGTCATCAAGGTCGAGGACCCGACGAAGGGCGACCCGATGCGGCAGTGGGGCCGGGAGAAGCCGCACGGCCGCTCGCTCTGGTGGCCGGTGGTCGCCCGGAACAAGAAGTCGGTCACCTGCGACCTGCGGACGGCCGACGGTCAGCGGCTCGTCCGCGAGCTGGTCGGCCACGCCGACGTCCTCCTGGAGAACTTCCGGCCGGGGACGCTGGAGCGCTGGGGCCTCGCGCCGGAACAGCTCTGGGAGATCAACCCGCGGCTGGTGGTCACCCGGGTCACCGGCTACGGCCAGACCGGGCCGTACGCCGCGCGGGCCGGGTTCGGCTCGATCGGCGAGGCGATGGGCGGCATCCGGTACGTCACCGGCTCCGCCGACCAACCGCCGTCCCGGGCCGGTATCTCGCTGGGCGACTCCCTCGCCGCGATGCACGCCACCCTCGGCACGCTGGTCGCGCTGCACGAACGCGGCAAATCGAACAAAGGCCAGGTCGTCGACGCGGCGATCTACGAGTCGGTGCTCGGGCTGATGGAGTCGCTGCTCTCCGAGTGGCAGCACGCCGGCTACCAGCGGGAACGAACGGGCCCGGTGTTGCCGAACGTCGCGCCGAGCAACGTCTACCCGACCCGGGACGGCGACAGCATCCTGATCGCGGCGAACCAGGACAGCGTCTTCGGCCGGCTCGCGGCCGTGATGGACCGTCCGGAGCTGCGCGAGCACCCGCACTACGCAACGCACGGCGCCCGCGGCGAGTACATGGACGAGCTGGACGCGCTCATCGCGGAGTGGACCGCCCGGTACCACACCGAGGACCTGCTGGCGCGGCTGCACGAGGCCGGTGTCCCGGCGGGGCGCATCTACCGGGCGAAGGACATGTTCGAGGATCCGCACTTCGCCGCCCGCGACGCGATCGTCACCGTGCCGGACCCCGCGCTGGGCCCGATCGCGATGCAGAACGTCTTTCCCAAGCTGTCCGCCTCACCGGGGTCGGTGCGCCGCACCGGTCCCGCGCTCGGCGAGCACAACGACGAGATCTACCGGGGCCTGCTGGGCCTGTCCGGCGAGGAACTCGAACGGCTCAGCAGAGCCGGAACCATCTGAGAGGGGAGGCGCGGATGCGCTATCGGTTAGGTGTCGACGTCGGTGGCACGTTCACCGACGTACTGCTCATCGACGAAGACAGCGGCGAGTCCTTCCGCGCCAAGACCCCGTCCACACCGCACGACCAGTCGGTCGGCGTCCTCACCGGGATCGGCAAGGTGTGCGCCTCCGCCGGGACCACCGTGGACGCCATCGGCTCGGTCCTGCACGGGACGACCGTCGCGACGAACGCGATCCTGGAGGGCAAGGGCGCGCGCGTCGGCCTGGTCACCACCGCGGGATTCCGGCAGGTGCTGCAGATCGCCCGCTCGTTCGTGCCCGGCGGCCTGGCCGGGTGGATCATCTGGCCGAAGCCCGAGCCACTGGCCGCGCTGGAGCACACGGTCGAGGCGATCGAGCGGATCGGCGCCGATGGGTCGGTCGTCACCCCGCTGGACGAGGACGACCTGCGCGGGAAGCTGCGGAGCCTGCGCGCCGCCGGTGTCGAGGCGCTGGCGGTCGCGCTGATCAACGCGTACGTGACCGCCCGCCACGAGGACCGCATCGCCGAGATCGCGGCCGAGGAGCTACCCGGGATCCCGGTGTCGGTCTCCTCCCGGGTGCTGCCCGAGCTGCGGGAGTACGAGCGGACGATCACGACGGTCGCCAACGGCTACGTGCAGCCGCAGGTGGCCCGCTACCTGGAGAACATGGGGCAGCGGCTGGACCGGAAGCTCTACATCCTGCGCAGCGACGGTGGCCTGGCGAGCGCGCCGGCGGCCGCCGCCAACCCGGTGTCGATGCTGCTCTCCGGCCCGGCGGGCGGCGTCAGCGGCGCGGTCTGGGCCGCTGCTCAGGCCGGGTACACCGACCTGCTGACGTTCGACATGGGCGGCACCTCGACCGACGTCGCGCTGGTGCAGGGCGGCGTGCCGCGGATCGGGCGGGAGACCAAGGTCGGTGACCTCACGGTCCGGTCGGCGTCCGTGGACGTCCGTACCGTCGGCGCCGGCGGTGGGTCGATCGCGCACGTCCCCGAGCTCACCCGCGCGCTGCGAGTCGGGCCGCAGTCGGCGGGCGCCGACCCCGGACCGGCCGCGTACGGCAAGGGCGGCGCGGAGCCCACGGTGACCGACGCGAACGTCGTCCTGGGGTACCTGCCGTCCGAGCTGGCCGGTGGCGAGATCGCGCTCGATCGGGACGCCGCCCGTGCTGCGGTGGCACGGATCGCGGACGGTATGGGGCTGGGCAGTGTCGAGAAGGCGGCGGCGGGCGTCGTCGACATCGTCAACGAGAACATGTTCGGGGCGCTGCGGCTGGTCTCCGTGCAGCAGGGCTACGACCCCCGTGACTTCGCGCTGGTCGCGTTCGGTGGGGCCGGGCCGCTGCACGCCAACGCGCTCGGCGTCCTGACCGGAGCCTGGCCGGTGATCATCCCGCCGTCGCCCGGCGTCCTCTGCGCCTACGGGGACGCGACCACCGGCCTGCGCGACGAGGCCGCCCGGACCTACATCCGGCGGTTCTCCGAACTGACCGACGCCGAGGTCCACGGGCTCTTCACCGAGCTCGCCGAGCAGGCGGTCGCCACCCTCGAGGCCGAGGGTGTCCCGCGGGAGGCCCAGACCCTCACCTACCAGGCCGACCTGCGCTACCACGGCCAAGGTTTCGAGATCACGGTCGCGGTCGACCTGGCGGCGTTCGACCCGGCGGGCAACCCCGGCCTCTCGGCGCTCGGCACCGCGTTCGACGCCGAGCACCAGCGATTGTTCTCGTTCCTGCTGGACACCAACGAACACGAGCTGGTGAGCGCCCGCGCGGCGGCCACCGGCCCGCGCCCGCACGTCCGCTCCACCGCACTGGCCGCAGGCGACCCCGACCCGGCCGGCGCCCTCCGCACCACGACCACCGTGTACGTCGGCGGCAGCGCAGGCGAGGCAGCCGTCTACGACCGGGAGAAGCTGCTCGCCGGCAACGTCGTTCCCGGCCCGGCGATCGTCACCGAGATGGACTCCACGACGCTCGTGCTGCCCGGCCACGCGGCGACCGTGCACCCCAGCGGTTGCCTGCTCATTCGTCCGGTATCGGAAGGAGTCTGAGATGGCCCGGATCCTCGAGTCCGCCACCGAGCCGGTGACCTCCGTCGACGTCGACCCGGTCACGCTCGACATCATCGAGAACGCGCTGCGCAACGCCCGCTACGAGATGGACGAAGTGCTGTTCCGGACCGCGCTCTCACCGGGCATCCGCGAGCAGCACGACGAGTTCCCGCTGATCGGCGACCCGTCCGGGCGGATGGTCGTGGGCCAGTTCGGGCTCTCGATCCCGGCGCTGCTCGACCGGTACGACGGCACGATCGGCGAAGGCGACGTGCTGCTCACCTCCGACCCGTACTCCTGCGACGGCGCGATCAGCCACGCCAACGACTGGCTGGTCGTGATGCCGATCTACGTCGACGGGCGGGTCGTCGGCTGGTCCTCGATGTTCGGGCACATGTCCGACGTCGGGGGCAAGACCGTCAGCTCGATGCCGACCGACGCGCACACGATCTACGAAGAGGGCGTGGTCATCCCGCCCTTCAAACTCTACGCGGGCGGTGTGCTCAACTCCGACGCGCTGCGGATCATCCTCAACCAGGTCCGCCAGCCGGAGTGGAACCGGGCCGACCTCAACGGCATCGTCGCCGCGTGCCGGACGGCGTCCCGCCGGATCCAGGAGCTGTGCTCCCGGTTCGGCGTCGACACCTATCTCTCCGCCCTCGATGCGCTGCTGGACCGGAACTACCAGGCGATGAAGACGCTGCTCACGACGATCTTCGCGGACGGCGAGACGATCCGGTTCTCCGACTACATCTGCGACGACGGCGTCGGGTACGGGCCGTACGAGCTGACGCTGTCGCTGACCCGCACCGGGGAGAAGGTGCTGCTCGACTTCACCGGCAGTTCGCCGCAGTCGCCCGGGCCGATCAACTACTACCTGAACGAGAACCTGGCCCGGATGTTCTTCGGGATCTACCTGATCACGGTCGCCGACCCGCAGATCCTCTGGAACGACGGCTTCTACCCGCTGGTCGACGTCCACATCCCGGAGAACACGTTCTGGAAGCCGAAACACCCGGCGGCGCTGAACGCCCGCAACCACGGCGTCGGGCGGATCTTCGACCTGTTCGGCGGGCTGCTGGGGCAGAAGAACCCGGACCTGCTCAACGCCGCCGGGTTCTCCTCGTCCCCGCACTTCATGTACTCCGGGCACTACGTCGACGGCGACCGAGCCGGCGAGTGGTTCCAGCTGTACTCGATCGGCTTCGGCGGGATCCCCGGGCGGCCGATCGGCGACGGCCCGGACGGCCACTCGCTCTGGCCGTCGTTCGTCAACATCCCGTGCGAGTACCTGGAGTCGTACTACCCACTGCGGATCGAGCGCTGGGAGACCGTGCCGGATACCGGCGGGGCCGGGCTGCACCGCGGCGGCAACGGCGTCGACGTCGCGTACCGGTTCCTGCAGCCGGGGACGATCGCGATCCACGACGACCGGTGGCTGACCTACCCGTGGGGCGTCAACGGGGGTGACCCGGGCTCGCGCGGGCGCAAGTGGATCGACCGGGCGGACGGGACCCGGGAGGTCCTGCCGTCGAAGATCCACGACGTGGCCGTGGGGATCGGGGACGTGCTGCACTTCGTGACCTGGGGTGGCGGCGGCTGGGGTGACCCGCTGGAGCGGGATCCGGCGCTGGTGGCCCTGGAGGTACGGCGGGGCCTGGTGAGCCCGGAGGGGGTCGCCCGGTACGGCGTCGTCCTCGACCCGTCCGGCGCGGTCGACGGGCCGGCCACCGACGCGTTGCGGGCGGGCCTGCGGGAGACCCGGCCGGCGCCCGCGGTGTTCGACATGGGGCCGCCGCTCGCGACGATCCTGGCGAACTGCGAGGCCGAGACCGGTCTGCCCGCCCCGCGGCCCCCGGCCGAGGCGGCGCGCGTCGTCACGTCCGAGTAACTGGTGTTCGTGCGGTCCGGCAGACGCCGGGCCGCACGAACCGTCGTCGGGAGGATCCCGTGAGCGATCTGTCGAAAGACTATGGCGACGCCGGGTTCGGGCGGCCGCTCGACTGGGGGACGTCGCCCGCGGTCCTCGTGATCGACATGGTGCGGGCGTACTTCCAGCCCGGCGCGGAGCTCTACCTGGGTTCCCGGTCGTGCCTGGACTCCGCCGCCCGCGTAGTGACCACCGCACGGCGGGCCGGGGTCCCGGTCCTCGTCACCCAGGTCGTCTACGCCGCCGACGGGGCCGACGGCGGGCTGTTCTACCGCAAGGTGGGCGCGCTCCGGCACTTCGCCGCCGGGGCGTCCGGGGACCTCGGTGACGTGATGCCGGAGGTGGCGCCGCAGCCCGGCGACGTGGTCATCACCAAGCAGTACGCCAGCGCGTTCTTCGGCACGTCGCTCGCGGCCACGCTCGCGTCCCGGCGGATCGACACGCTGGTGATCTGCGGCGTCAGCACCAGCGGGTGCGTGCGCGCGACCGCCGTCGACGCGATCTCGTCCGGTTACGTCCCGATCGTCGTGCGGGAGGCCGTCGGCGATCGGGATCCGCGTCCGCACGAGGCCAGCCTGTTCGACCTGGCCGCCAAGTACGCCGAAGTCTGGTCCGAAGCGGACGTCGTGCGGCGGCTGCGTGCCGGATCGGCCGGAACCGACGGGCGAGACGCTAATCGACGTTAACATGAGCCTCGCTTCGCCAACGACGGCGTGAGGAGTGGCCATGACCGCGATCAGCGAGCGCCCCCGCGAGTACGACCCCATCGACATCAGCTCGCAAGTATTCTGGTCGACCACCGCTCCCGAGCGTGAGCGCACGTTCGCGATCCTGCGGGAACAGCGGCCGATCTCCTGGCACCCCACCCCGGAGAGTGGGCTCGCCGACCAGCCCGACGACCCGGGATTCTGGGCAGTCATGCAGCACGCGGACATCGTCGAGGTGAGCCGGCGCAACGACGTGTTCGTCTCCGGCAAGGGCGTGATGTTCGGCAACGTGCCCGAAGAACTGCTCGAAATGTCCCAGTCGTTCATCGCGATGGACCCGCCGCGGCACACGATCATCCGCAAACTGGTGAGCGCCGCGTTCACCCCGCGGCACGTCGCCCGCATCGAGGACCAGATCGCGGCGAACGCCCGCGTGATCGTCGCCGAGCTCGCGGAGCTCTTAGCCGCCGGCGGGGACGTCGACTTCGTGTCGCACTGCGCGTCCAAGCTGCCGATGCAGACGCTCGCGCAGATGATGGGCATCCCGGAGTCCGATTGGGATGCCGTGGTGACCCACGCGAACACGCTGGTCTCCGTCGCCGACCCGGTGTTCCTCGGCGACCGTGACCCGGTGGCCGTGCTGCTGGACGCGCTGTTCGCGCTGCACCAGGAGGCGCTCGAGCTGGCCGGTCGGCGCCGGGTGGAACCCCGCGACGACCTGATGACGAGCCTGGTGCAGGCCGAAGTGGACGGCGCGCGGCTCACCGACGCCGAGATCGCGGCGTTCTTCGTCCTGCTGTCGGTGGCGGGGAACGACACCACCCGCCAGACGACCAGCCACGCGATGCGCGCGCTGACGGTCTTCCCGGAGCAGAAGGAGTGGCTGCTGGCGGACTTCGACGGCCGCATTGGCAGCGCGGTCGAGGAGTTCGTCCGGTGGGCCACCCCGGTCATGACGTTCCGCCGTACCGCCGTCGCCCCGTTCACCCTGCACGGTCAGGAGATCGCCGCCGGGGACAAGGTCGTGATGTTCTACGCGTCCGGCAACTGGGACACCGACGTGTTCGACCACCCGGAGCAGTTCAACCTGGCGCGCAAGCCCAACCCGCACGTGGCGTTCGGCGGTGGCGGTGCGCACTACTGCCTCGGCAGCAACGTTGCGAAGGTCCAGTTACGGTGCCTCTTCCGCGAACTGCTGCACCAGCTCCCGACGCTGCGCGTGGGTGAGCCCGAGTACGTCGTCGGTGCGTTCATCCACGCGATCCGCAGGATGCCCTGCGAGTTCTGATCGGGCCGGCCGCCGGGCACAGGTCCGGCGGCCGGCGGATCAGGACGAGTGCGCGAGGGTCTTGGTGCGGTTCCGGAAGAGCCAGAAGCCCAGCGCCCGCGGCATCCGCCGGGGACGCGACTGGGCGACGTAGGGCTGCCAGACCGAGCGCAGGTGCTCCGGTACCTCGCTGTCGCTGAGGTGGCGGTTGCACGAGTCGCACGGAACCCGTTCCAGTGCCGCGTAGAGCGCCTTGGCGGTACGGGCCGCTTCGACGCGCTCGTACCAGTCGCAGCAGCGGTCCGACTGCCCTAACTCGGACGTGTGGGGCATGAACAGTGTCCCTTCGACGGCGGCGTCGATGAATCCTGGCCCGATCATGCCTGCTGTTGTGATTTCTGTCTCGATGATCGGTGTGCCCGATAAGAAATCCGCGGTCAGAAGCCCGGGAAGACCGCGCGC
The DNA here is from genome assembly GCF_039536245.1 of Cryptosporangium minutisporangium. Classification (NCBI taxonomy): domain Bacteria; kingdom Bacillati; phylum Actinomycetota; class Actinomycetes; order Cryptosporangiales; family Cryptosporangiaceae; genus Cryptosporangium; species Cryptosporangium minutisporangium. Next base: position 129,132 of record NZ_BAAAYN010000040.1, read on the forward strand.
AGGGCGTCCAGGTCCACGTTCTGGGCCGTGACCGACGGACTGTGAGCGGGATCCAGGCGACCGTAGAGCAGCCGCAGGAACGCCTCCGCCGGCAGGTCGAGCGAGCCGGTGCTCTCGCCGCCGTCCCACGGCTCCAGCGCGACCTGCTCGCCCAGGACCAGCGCGTACTCCCGGTCCGGGTCGGTGAGCGTGACGTGGATCCGCCCGGCCGGGCCGGGCTTGCCCGCGAACCGGACGAGCTGCTGAGCGACGTCGAGCACGATGCCGACGGCGTCGGGCAGCACGGTGGCGGAGGGGTCGAGCATCACCTCGACGTCCCAGACGTGCACGGCGTGCTCGGACAGCCGCGAGGAGACGAACCCGGCGACGTCGCTCGGCCCGCTCCAGAGCGCGAACGTGAGCGACGCGCGCTGGTCGGCGTCGAGCGCCTCGACCTTCTCGACGAGACGCGCGTCCGCGGTGAGCACGTCCGCCGCCTGCGCGTCCGGGGTCTTGGCGTCCCACACCGCCCAGATCGCCTGGAAATCCTCCTGCACCGGCGGCTCTTGACCGTTGACGGCCGCGTCGAAGAGCAGCTCGTTGATCTCGGCGCCGGACCCGAGGTGGGACAGCACCTGGGCGATCGTCCACTCGGACGGGTAGCCGGGGCTGCGGACCTGGTCGGCGGTGAGCGGGGCGGCGACGGCGCGGAGCCGGTCGTGCGAGGCGCGGAGTGCGGCGATGCGGGTGCGGGCCTCGGCGTCAGAAGTGCTCATGGCGTCACTGTAGGACGCCGACCGTGCGCGCGGCCGGGCCCCGCCGCCGGGCCCAGGCGGTCACGGCGTCGCGACGACCACCTCGGTGCCGGCCCGGCGGATCTCGTCCAGCCCTGCCGGGTCGGCCGTCGAGTCGGTGACCAGCACCGAGACGTCGGTGACCGGGCAGATCCCGGCCAGGTACACGCGCCCGACCTTCGAGCCGTCCGCCACCACGATCACCCGCTCGGCGCGGCGGATCAGGCACGCGTTGGTGTGCGCCTCGATCTCGTCGTGGGTGGTCAGGCCACCGCGGGCGCTGATGCCGTCCACCCCGACGACCGCGACCTGGATGTTCAGCCCCTCCAGCGTCCGGTCGGCGATCGGCCCGACCAGCTCGTAGGACTGGGTCCGGGAGACACCACCGGTCATGATCAGCTTCAGCCGCGGCCGCAGCGCGAGCTCGGAGGCGACGTTCAGCGCGTTGGTGACGACCGTGAGGTCCACCCGCTCGGCCAGCAGCCGGGCCAGCAGGTGCGTCGTCGTGCCGCCGGTCAGCCCGAGCGTCAGCGGCCCTTTCGGCAGCAGCGCCGCCGCGCGCCGGGCGACCAGCGCCTTCGCGTCCCGGTTCTGCCCGGCCCGGTACCGCACCGGGAGCTCGTACGCCACGTCCACTGCGACCGCACCGCCGTGCGTCCGGGAGAGCAGCTTCTGGTCCTCCAGGATCTGCAGGTCGCGGCGGATCGTCGCCGCGGAAACCGCGAACTCGTCGGCCAGCACGCCCGCATCCACCGAACCGTCGGCGGCCAGCCGCTGCAGGACGACCGACACCCGCTCGGCGCGGCGCAGGGAACTCCGCGGCACCCGGTACCCCCTCGACTCGCGCAGTTCAGTCTGCACGTTTGCGTTCGAATCTTTGTCCAACGCGCACAACCGAGCATAATCCTCGGTCATGGACGCCACCGCCCACGAGATCTCCAGCCAGCCCGACGTCTGGGAGCGCGCGCTGACGCTGGCCGACGACGCCCACGCGGTCGTCGCCGCGCCCGGCGACCGGACACTGATCCTGGGCTGCGGTACGTCCTGGTTCGTCGCGCAGAGCCTCGCCGAGCTGCGGGAAGCCGCCGGATTCGGGGAGACCGACGCGCTCTGCGCCTCGGAGTACGTGCCCCGCCGCCGTTACGACCGGGTCGTGGCGATCACCCGCTCGGGCACCTCCACCGAGGTGCTCGACGCGCTCCGCGCGGTGCCGTCCGGTACCCGCCGAGTGGCCGTCACCGCGGTCACCGGTGAGGCGGTCGACGACCTGGTCGACGAGCGGCTGGTGCTGAACTTCGCCGACGAGACCAGCGTCGTCCAGACGCGCTTCCCCACTACCGTGCTGGCCACCGCCCGCGCGGCGTTCGGCGCGGACCTGACCCACCTGGTCGCCGACGGACGCGCCGCGCTCGCCGCCCCGCTCCCGGCGGACCCCGCCGCCGTCGACCACCTGGTCTTCCTCGGCACCGGCTGGACCGTCGGCCTGGCGCACGAGGCCGCACTCAAGGCCCGTGAGGCGGCGCAGGCCTGGTCGGAGTCGTACCCGGCCCGCGACTACCGGCACGGTCCGGTCGCGGTCGCCGGTGCGCGGTCGCTGGTGTGGTCGTTCGGCGCCGTTCCGGAGAGCCTCGACGACGTCGCCCGCTCCGCCGGTGCGACGCCGTACCGGGACACCCGCGACCCGCTCGCCCAGTTGGTCCTCGCCCAGCGGTTCGCGGTGGCGCTCGCCGCGCACCGCGGGCTCGACCCCGACCGGCCGCGCCTGCTCACCCGGTCCGTCGTCCTCGCGTGACCACGATCCCCGCCGCCCCGCGCGCTCAGCGATGAGGCCGGATCCCGCGGGCCGGGGCGCACGTCGGCTCGTCGCTCACCCGGCCCGCAGCGCAGCGCGGATCTCGTCGGGTGTGGCCTGGGCCGCGGTGCCGCCGGCGGCCCGGGTGCTCAGCGACCCGGCCGCGGCGGCCCAGGCCACCGCCTCGTCCAGCGGTGCGCCCGCGAGGCGCGCGGCCAGGAAGCCGGCGTTGAAGCTGTCGCCGGCACCGGTCGTGTCGACGAGGTCCACCGGCACGATCGGGGCTGCGCACTCGCCGTCCACCGCCCAGGCGCGTCCGCCGCGGGCGCCGTCCTTGAGCACCACCGTGGTTCCTGCCGTGACCAGCGACTTCGCCGCGCTTTCCGGGTCGTCGGCCCCGGTCACCGCGAGCAGCTCGGCGGTGTTGGGCAGGAAGACGTCGACCTGGGCGAGCAGGTCCCGGATCCCGGTCCAGCGTTCGGCCGGGTCCCAGTTCGTGTCCAGTGACGTGCCGATACCCGCCGCCCGGGCCCGTGCGAGCACGTCGGCGAGCCCGTCGGCGAGTCTCGGCTGGAGGAACACCGACGCGACGTGCAGGTGCCGCGTTCGACGCAACAGCTCGTCGGTGACGTCGTCGGGCGAGAGGGTCGGGATCGTGCCCGGCAACGTGAGGATCGCCCGGTCGTCCGGCGCGGACAGGACGACCGACAGCCCGGTCGGCTGGGCCCCGCCCGGTCGCGGGCTGTACAGCGCGACTCCGCGGTCGGCGAGCCAGCCGCGGGTCACGGTGCCGAACACGTCGTCGCCGACGCGGGCCAGCAGCGCCGTCCGCAGGCCGAGCCGGGCGCACCCGGCGGCGGTGATCGCCGCCGACCCGCCGAGCACCAGGTCCGCCCGGGAGAGCAGCTGCTCGGCCTGCCCGAACCGGGGTACGACGTCACCCCGCAGGACGAGGTCGGGGTTCGCGTCGCCGACAACCAGGACGTCGAGGTCTCGAGTGCTCATCCGGCCATCTTCGGTCATCGCCGACCGTCGCCCCGACCGGGACGCCACGGCATGATTCTCACCGTCACGCTCAATCCGGCGCTCGACCTCACCTACCGGGTGGGGCGCCTGCTGCCCCACCGCACGCACCGGGTCTCCTCCGTGGACGAGCGCCCCGGCGGCAAGGGGCTCAACGTCGCCCGGATCCTGCACGCCGCCGGCGAGCCGGTGCGCGCCACCGGTGTGCTCGGCGGGGACACCGGCGCGCGGGTCGCCCGGCTGCTCGACCGCGACCGGATCGAGACCGCGTTCACGCCGATCGCCGACGAGACGCGCCGCACGGTCACGATCACCGACTGCGACGCCACCGGCTTCTGGGAGCCCGGGCCGACCGTCACGCCCGCCGAGTGGGGCGCGTTCCGCGCCCGGTACCTCCGGTTGCTCGGGTCCGTGTCGGTCGTCGTGCTCTCCGGGTCGCTCCCCCGCGGCCTTCCGGTCGACGCCTACGCGAGGCTGATCGCGGACGCCACGGCGGCGGGCGTCCGCACCGTGCTCGACACCAGCGGCGACGCGTTACGCGCGGGGGTCGCGGCCGGCCCCGACCTGGTCAAACCCAACACCGAAGAGCTGGTCGCCCTCGTCCACGGCGCCCCGGACGCGACGCCGCCCCGGGCCGCGGCGGATGAGGGCGCCGTGGCGCGGCTGGCCGCGCTCGCGGACGCGGCACGGGCCCTCGGGGCGGGCGCGGTGGTCGCCTCTGCCGGTCCGGACGGGCTGGTGGCCGTCACCGCCGAGGGCAGCTGGCACGCCCGGCCACCGGAGGTCGTCACCGGCAACCCCACCGGCGCCGGGGACGCGTTCGCCGCGACGCACGCCCGCGGCCTGCGCGACCGTACGCCCTGGCCCACCGTCCTCGCCGACGCGGTGGCGCTCTCCGTGCCGGCGGTCGCGGTGGCGGTCGCCGGCGCCGTCGACCCGTCCGTGGCCGCGCGGCTCCGCCCGTCCGTGTCCGTCACGCCCGTCCTCGAGGAGCACCCCGCATGCTGACCCCCACCGGAGAATTAGTCGAGCGGGCCCGCCGCGCCGGCGTCGGGGTGCCGGCGTTCAACGTCATCACGATCGAGCACGCCGAGGCGATCGTCACCGGCGCGGAGGCCGCCGGACTCCCGGTGATCCTGCAGGTCAGCGAAAACGCGGTCCGCTTCCACCACGGCCGGCTGGCACCGATCGCCGCGGCCACCCGCGCGGTCGCGTCCGCCGCCGCGGTCGACGTCGCGCTCCACCTCGACCACGTGGAGGACGTCCACCTGGTCGAGCAGGCCGCCGAGTGCGGGTTCGACTCGGTGATGGTGGACCACTCCCGGCTGCCTTATCAGGACAACGTCGCCGCGACCACCGCCGCGGTCGCCCGCTGCCACGGCCAGGGCCTCTGGGTGGAGAGCGAGCTCGGTGAGGTCGGCGGCAAGGAGGGCGCGCACGCGCCGGGCGTCCGCACCGACCCGGCCGAGGCGGCCCGGGTCGTCGCGGCCACCGGAGTGGACGCGCTGGCGGTCGCGGTGGGGTCCTCGCACGCGATGACCGACCGAACCGCACGGCTGGACCACGCGCTGATCGCGGCCCTCCGCGACGCCGCGCCGGTGCCCCTGGTGCTGCACGGCTCGTCCGGGGTGCCGGACGACGAACTCCGGGCCGCGGTGGCGGCGGGCATGGTGAAGATCAACATCGGGACGGCTCTCAACACGGCGTTCACCGGCGCGGTCCGAGCGACGCTCGCGGCCGCGCTGGACGTCGTCGACCCGCGGAAGTATCTCGCGCCGGCCCGCGACGCGATGGCCGAGACGGTCCAGACCCTGACCACCCTGCTCGCCCGCCGATAGGCCCGGACGCGCGAACCCCGCCTCGGCAGAGAGCCGGGCGGGGTTCGCGGTTGGGTCGGTCAGGCCAGTACGTCTGCCGGGACGACGCTCGGCAGGCCGTGGGCCTCCGCGACCGGCGCCGAGGCCAGCTGGCCGCCGTGCGTGGTGAGGCCGCGGGCGAGCGCCGCGTCGTCGCGCAGGGCCTGCTGCCAGCCCTTGTCGGCCAGCGCCACCGCGTAGGGCAGCGTCACGTTGGACAGCGCATGGGTCGAGGTCGCGGGGACCGCGCCGGGCATGTTGGCCACGCAGTAGAACACCGAGTCGTGAACGGGGTAGGTCGGCTCCGCGTGGGTGGTGGGCCGGGAGTCCTCGAAGCAGCCACCCTGGTCGATCGCGATGTCGACCAGGACCGAGCCGGGCTTCATGCGGCTGACCAGGTCGTTGGAGACCAGCTTCGGCGCCTTGGCGCCGGCCACCAGCACCGCGCCGACGACCAGGTCGGCGTCGAGCACGGCCCGCTCGATCTGATAGGCGTTGGACACCACGGTCGTGAGACGGCCCTGGTACAGCCGGTCGGCGGCGCGGAGCTTCTCGATGTCGAGGTCGAGCAGCGTGACCTGGGCGCCCATTCCGACGGCGATCGCGGCGGCGTTCATTCCGGAGACTCCGGCACCGAGGATGACGACCTTCGCCGGGTGCACGCCCGGCACCCCGCCGAGCAGCACGCCGCGGCCGCCGCCGGCCCGCATCAGGTGGTACGCGCCGGCTTGCGGAGCCAGCCGGCCGGCGACCTCGCTCATCGGCGCCAGCAGCGGCAGCGCGCCGTTGTCGAGCTGGACGGTCTCGTAGGCGATCGAGGTGACGCCGCGCTCGAGCAGCGCGTCGGTGCACGGCCGGGACGCCGCGAGGTGCAGGTAGGTGAAGAGCACCTGCCCATCGCGCATCCGGTGGTACTCGGACTCGATCGGCTCCTTGACCTTGAGGATCAGGTCACCGGCCGCCCAGACGTCGTCGGCGGTGTCGAGGATCTTCGCACCCGCCGCGAGGTAGTCCTCGTCCGGCAGGGCCGAGCCCACACCAGCGCCGGTCTCCACGAACACCGAGTGGCCGCGCCGGACGAGTTCCTGCGCACCGGCCGGGGTGAGCGCGACCCGGTACTCGTGGTTCTTGACTTCCTTCGGGACACCGATCCGCATGACTGGAGCTCCTGGTTCGCCGGCTACTCGGTTCGCCGTGACTCCGGCCATGGTGGCAACTTCTTCGGCTCCAGCGGATAGCTGTCGACAATTATTCGACCAGCAGGCCTGATTCGTCATATTGTTCGGCGACAGAGGCGACGGAGGGGTGCCTGGATGAACAAGCTTCGGCCAGAACTGGACGACGTCGACCGGCACATCCTGCGGACGCTCGCCGCCGACGCCCGGATCCCCAACAGCACGCTCGCCGCCCAGGTCGGCGTCGCGCCCTCCACCTGCCTGATGCGCGTGCGAAGGCTCCAGGAGATCGGCGTGATCCAGGGCTTCCACGCCGACCTCGCGCCGTCCGCGCTGGGCCGTCCGCTCCAGGCGGTGATCGCGGTGCGGCTGGCGGCCCACGCCCGGACCCGCATTCGTCAGTTCGGGGCGGCGATCGCCGCGCTGCCGGGCGTCCTGAACGTGTTCTTCCTCGCCGGGGCGAACGACTTCCAGGTGCATCTGGCCGCCGAGTCCGCCGACGACCTGCGGGACTTCGTCGTCGAGAACCTCAGCGCTTCCCGGGACGTCGCGATGACGGAGACGAACCTGATCTTCGAACACCTCCGCGGCGGGTCACCGATGGTCTAAGCCGACCGGAGCGGGGCGCGCTGCTCCCCGGCGACACCCGAACGGCCCTCAGGTCGTCGGCTCCGGGGTCGAGATACGGGCGACACACGGACGTTCCCCCCGCCCGAGGAGCCCATCGGTGACCGGACCTACCCCCCGCTCGCGCCCTTCCCGTCGCCCCGGCGCACGCCTCACCGCCGGGGTGGCCGGCCTCGCCGGCCTGGGCCTCGTCGCCGGTGTCGGAGCCCTGGCCGCCGTCGCACCGTCCACAGTGAGCGCCGACGGCGGACCGGTGCGGGTGTCCACCACCACGCCGGTGCCCGGCCCGGCGACGACCGCGGCCGCGCGGGTTCCCACCGCCGGCGGTCCGACCGGCGCCGCCGTCGCCGCCCGGCCGGTCGGGGTTCCCGCCTCCACCGCCACCGCCTGGGACGCCCCCAGCGCGAGCGTGACGGCGCCGGCGGAGAGCGTCGTTGCGAAGGTCGCCGCCGACCAACCCGTGCGCATCGTCACCGTGCGCAGCGTCGGCGGGCGGCCGGTGATCAGCACTCGCGCCGTCACCGGACGCGCCGCGGCGGCCGCCGCGGTCGTCGACGCCCAGCAGGACCGCAGCACGGTGTCGGTCGGGGTCGACGAGGTCCTCCGGATCGCCGACGACGGCACCCCGGTGACCACGGCCGGGAGCCCAACAGTCGGAAGCGCGGCGGCCGGGACCACCAACGACACGCTGCGCGCCAACCAGTGGGCGCTGACCCGCCTGCGCGCCGACGAGACCTGGACGCGGACGACCGGTAGCCCGGTGACGGTCGCGGTGCTCGACACGGGCGTGCAGGGCGGCCACCCCGACCTCGCCGGCCGGGTGCTGCCGGGCGTCGACCTGATCCGCGACGTACCGACCAGCACCGACGGCACCAACGACACCCACGGCCACGGAACGCACGTCGCCGGCATCATCGCCGCCGTGTCGAACAACAACCTGGGCATCGCCGGCCTCGCACCGGGGACGAAGATTCTGCCGGTGCGCGTCCTCGGCAAGGACGGTTCGGGCCCCTCGTCCGCGATCGCCGACGGCATCGTCCGGGCGACCGACCTCGGCGCGGCCATCCTCAACCTGTCGCTGGGCTCCGCGTCGAGGAGCACCGCGATCAGTTCGGCGGTTCAGTACGCGCTGAGCAAGAACGTGATCGTGGTGGCCGCGGCGGGCAACTTCCGGCAGTCCGGCAACCCGGTGTTCTGGCCGGCGTCCGACACCGGCGTGATCGGCGTCGCGGCGACCGACTCGACCGACAAGGACGCGGCGTTCTCCAACACCGGCAGCTACGTCGATATCGCGGCACCCGGCGTCGGCATCGTCTCGACCCACCTGGGCGGCACGTACGCGGGCATGAGCGGCACGTCGATGGCGGCCCCGTACGTCGCCGCCACCGCCGCGTTGGCCAAGGCACTCTCCCCCGGCCTGACCCCGGCGACCATGACCACGCTGCTCCAGCAGACCGCGACCGACCTCGGCGCCGCCGGCCGGGACGACGTCACCGGCTACGGCCTGGTCGACCCGTACGACGTCGTCTGCTCGCTCGGCAGCGGCTGCGCCGCCACACCGGCCCCGACGACCAGCCCGACGACGAAGCCCACCGTCACGCCGACGACCAAGCCCACGACCACCCCGACGGCCACGCCCACCACGACGCCGCGGCCGCCGGCGCCGGTTGCCACCGCGTTCACGCTGACCAGCGGTCGGGGCAAGACGGTCTCGGCCGGCACCTCGGTCACGGTCACTGCCACGCTGACCAGTGGATCCAACCGCGCCCCGCTGCGCAACGCGCCGATCCAGCTCTGCGTCCGCACCGCTCCGGCGACGGCGTTCACTTGCCAGAACACGCAGACCGACCTCAGCGGCGTGGCGCAGTACAACGCTTCGCTCAGCGCCACGACGTCCGTCTACTTCACGTTCGCCGGGACGTCGTCGACCAAGGCGTCGAAGACCGCGACGGCGGCCCACCCGGTCACCGCCGGGGTGTCACTGGTCAACCCGAGCAGCGGAACGCTGGCCGTGACGGTCACGCCGGCCGCGAGCCAGCTCGTCACGCTCGACCGCTGGACCGGCAAGACGTGGTCCCGGGTGGCCTCGACGAAGGTGTCCACCGCCGGGCAGGCGTCGTTCACCGGCCTGAAGGCCGCCACGTACCGGGTCCGGGTCGCGACGAGCAAGATCACCGTCGGGTCGACCAGCGCCGCGCTTCCCGTGCGGTAGCCGACCGGGCGCCGGGAGCGCGCAAGCGAGTACCCGGAACCGCGTTCGGGAGCGCTCGGTACGGTGTTCGCGTGCTTCGTCCCGGAACCCTGCTCGGCAACCGCTACGTGCTCGGAGAACGCGTCGCGAGTGGCGGCATGGGCGAGGTCTGGCAGGCCACCGACCCGGTGCTGCAGCGCACGGTCGCGGTGAAAGTCCTGCTGCCCGCGCTGCTGACGGACGCCGAGTTCATCAGCCGGTTCCGCACCGAAGCGCGCCTGATGGCGGCGCTCCGGCACCCGGGGATCGTGCAGGTCCACGACTACGGCGCCGACGTACTCGTCGACGACGTGCGCCGCGACTTCCTCGTCATGGAGTACGTCGAGGGCGTGTCGCTCGGGACTCGCATCGCGGCGGCCGGAACCCTGGACGTGGCCGAGACGCTCTCGGTCGTCGCGCAGGCCGCCGAGGCGCTGGACGTCGCGCACCGGGCGGGCATCGTCCACCGGGACGTGAAGCCGAACAACCTGCTGGTCCGGCCGGACGGAACCGTGGTCCTGGTCGATTTCGGAGTGGCCCGGTCGGTCGACGCGACCGGGATCACGAACCCGAACATGCTCATCGGCTCGCCGCAGTACATGGCGCCGGAGCAGGTCACCGGGCAGCCGGTCACGGCGGCGACCGACATCCACGCGCTCGGCGCGGTCGCGTTCTGCTGTCTGACCGGGCGGTCGCCGTTCGCGGCCGACAACCCCGTCCAGGTGATCTGGCGGCTGCTGCACGGCGGACCGCCGTCGTTCCCGGCCACGGTGCCGGACGCGGTGGCGCAGCTGGTGCTGCGGGCGCTGGACCCGGAGCCGGCCCGGCGCTTCCCCGACGCCGCCGCGCTGGACGCCG
>NZ_BAAAYN010000041.1 GCF_039536245.1 Cryptosporangium minutisporangium
CTACCGAGCTGCTCCACCCCGCGCCGTTGTCTTGCTGTTCTTGCGGTGTTGCCGTGTTGCTCCATAACCATAGCGCGGTGATCACGGGAACTGCAAAACGGCCCCGCGTGACGCCCGCCACCAGCGATTACGACGCGTTTGTCCGTCCGTGTCCCCGGGCATCCCCGCGGAGCGTCCGAAGCCGATGAGGGAGGCGGGCACCAATGGCAGAGTCGTTTCGCAAGGGTGACCGGGTGAGCTGGCGGAGCCACGGCGGCGAGGCCGTCGGCACCGTCGAACAGAAGATCACCGAGGACACCGAGGCCGGCGGCCGCACCGTCCGGGCGAGCGCCGACGATCCGCAGTACCTCGTGAAGAGCGAGAAGAGCGGTGGTACCGCCGTGCACAAGCCGTCCGCCCTGCACCGAGAGAGCAACTGACCCCTATGCCCACCCAGCCAGACCCTGCCCACGAGCGCCCGGAGGGCGTGGACGACGAGACCGTCGCGGCGGTCGGCAAGCTCAGCGAGGCGCTCGAGACGATCGAGCAGGCCCGCGGGCACCTTTACGCGCTGCACCAGCTGACCGGCCATGCCGACCTGATGCTCGACGAGGCGGTCGAACTACTCCGCAAGGCCGGCCACGGAGCGCTGGCCGACCGGGTGGAGAACGAGCTGATCGGTCGGAACGTCCTGGAGGGCCGCTGGACGTTCCAGATCGTCGAGGAGTACGAGGACGGCTACTACGCGGCATTCCGCGGCATGGAGGAGGACGCCCGCAATCAGCTGCTAGGTGGGCGTCGCCATGTCTACGAGTCGGAGATGAAGGAGCGTCGGCGCACCCACGGCCGCCGGCATCACGAGTCCCGGCCGTAGCTCACAAACACCGAGGCCCCCGCCGGACGAATCCGGCGGGGGCCTCGGTGTATCAGCCGGTCAGCCGCCTGGTCGCGGCGTCGGACTGGCACTCGCTCTCGCGCGTGCCGACTGCCACGCGTCGACGGCGTTCGCCAACTCCTGACTGGCCTTACCGATCGCGGCGAGGTCACCGCTGCGCTGGGCGGCCTTCAGGTTGGCGTTCGCTCTCTCCACCGCCGCGGCAGCGGCGTCCACGTTCCCGCCTGCCGGTGGTGCGGACGGCGTCGGGCTGGTGGTCGGTGCCGGCGTACCCGTCGTGGACGGAGTCGGTGTCGCTCCCGGGGACGGCGTCGCCCCTGGGGACGGCGTCCCACTCGGTCTGTCGCCGGGTTGCTGGCCCTCGGGTGCGTCCTCGGAGGCGCCGGGGCCGAACAGGTTGTCCAGCGCACCGCCCAACGTGGACTGGTAGGCGACCTTCTCCCCGTAGGACATCAGCACGTTCTGGAACAGCGGTATGGAGTCCTGCCCGCTGGCTCTCTGATAGATCGGTTCGACGTAGAGCAACCCGCCCGCCACCGGCAACGTCAACAGGTTGCCGTAGACGACTTGGGAGTCGCCCAGGTCGAGCACGTTGAGGTTGTCGCGGACCGTGTCCTCGCTGCGCATCTTGTTCTGCGCCTGGGTTGGACCGGCGATCTGCGAGTCACCTGGTAGCTCCAGCATCTGGAGCACCGGTTTGTAGTTGTCGTCGTAGTGCGCGCTGATCAACGCCGTCAGGTTGTTCCGCCGGTTGGCGACCATCGGCGTCGTGAGCTGGAACGTCGGCTTCGCCTGATCCGGCCACTGCGCAACGACGTAGAACGGTGGCTGCTTGCCGCCCCGGGCCGGCGTCGGGTCGTCCGGCACCTGCCAGAAGTCCTGGCCGGTGAAGAAGTCGTCCGCGGCGGTGACGTGGTACTTCGCGAGCAGCGAACGCTGGACCTTGAACAGGTCCTCCGGGTAGCGGAAGTGCTCGGCGAGCTCGTCCGGGATGTCCTTCTTCGGTTTGATGATGCCGTCGAAGGCCTTGTTCCACGCCTTCAACACCGGGTCGGTGTCGTCGAACTGGTACAGCGAGACCGTGCCGTCGTAGGCGTCGACGGTGGCCTTCACCGAGTTCCGGATGTAGTTGATCTGGTCGTTCGGCTGCGCTGCCGTGCCCGCGCCGGTGCGCGAGTCGACCGCGGTCGCGCCCAGCGTCTCGCGCTGCGAGTACGGGAAGTAATTGCTGGTCGTATAACCGTCGATGATCCACTTGATCCGGCCGTCCACCACCGCGGGATAGGGGTCACCGTCCAGAGTCAGGAACGGCGCGACCTTCTCCACCCGCTCGCGGGGGTTCCGGACGTACATCACCTTCGAGTTCTCGTTCAGCGCGTCGGACAGCAGGAAGTTGCGCTCCCGGAAGTACAACGCGTACAACGCTCGACGGGTCAGCGAATCGACCGAGACGCCGCCCTCGCCGTCGTAGGTGAAGCTGACCTGCTCGCTCTGGTCGCCGCCCTGGCTGGTGGGTCGGTCGAACTCGCGGTCACGACCGCCTGGCGCCTTACCGACGACGGCGTAATCGCTGGCCAGCTCGCCGTAGTAGACCCGAGGCTGCTTCACCGGGTTGTCGGTGGCGAACGCGGCGGCGAGCTTCGCCGCCTGCTGCTCGGACGCCTCGCTGTCGGACGCCGGCGCCTCCCCCAGCGAGCCGGAGACGAAGTACGGCTGGCCGCCCTCGGTCACCTGGTTGGCCGGCGCGGCCACCAGGCCGTAGCCGTGGGTGTAGCTCGTGTGCAGGTTGATCCAGTTCTTCTGACCCTCGTCCAGGCGGCTGGTGTCCATCTCGCGCACCGCGACGATGTAGTCCTGCAACTGGTCGTCGACCGTGTACTGGTCGATGTCGAGGCTGGAGTTGAACCGGTAGAACGTTCGCACCTGCTGGAGCTGGGTGAACGTGTCGGAGAGGACGTTCGGGTCGAGCAGTCGCGCGTTCCCGACCGTGCCGGCCTCCTTCTTGACCTGCTCGGGCGTCGCGTTGGTGTTCGGCGCGTAATCCTGCCGCTGGATGTCGTCGATGTCGTAGGCATCGCGGGTCGCGCTGATGCTGCGCTCGATGTAGTCGGCCTCGCGGTCGATCGCGTTCGGCTTGATCGTGAACTGCTCGGCCAGCGCGGGAACCGCGCCACCGATGACGATCGCGGAGATCCCGAGCAGGATCAGCGCCATGGCCGGCGGCAGCACCCGCCGGAACCCGAGGTTGGCGAAGAACACCAGCGCGCAGAGCGCCGCGATCCACAAGAGGATGTTCTTCGCCGGCAACAGGAACTCGATGTCGGCCGCGGAGGCTCCGTGCGTCTTCGTCGAGTCGTTGTAGCCGAAGAGCATGCCGAAGCGGTCGAGGTAGTACGCCACCGCCTTCAGCGCGACGAAGATGCCGAGCAGCACCGACAGGTGCCCGATGACCGCGGTGCTCAGGCGTCCCCCGGAACCGGCCTGCAGCCGGATACCGCCGAACAGGTAGTGGACGACCAACGAAGCGATGACCGACAGCACGATCGCGGTGAACGCGACGCTCAGGACGTACCGCCAGAACGGGTACTCGAAGACGTAGAACGAGATGTCCCGGTCGTACTGCGCGTCGGTCTCGCCGAACGGCGTGGAGTTGACGAACAGCAGCCAGGTTTTCCACTGGCCCTGCGCGGACAGACCGGTGATCATCCCGACGACGGCCCCGACGGCGAGCGTCAGCAGGCCGAACCGCGGCGCGATCGCCATCCGGTACCGCTCGAGGTTCTGCTGCTCCAGCGACATCGGCGCGAAGATCGGCCGCAGGCGGTACGCCACGTAGACGTTCACCGCGACGATCGCCCCGGTGACCACACCGAAGAGGACGAACAACAGCAGCCGGGTCTGCAGGGTCGTCGAAAGAACCCTGGTGAGACCCACCTCGTCGTACCAGAGCCAGTCGGCGTAGAGGCTGCTTCCTGCCGTCAGCACGAACAGCAGCACGACGGCCGACACGAGAACGATGACGACACGCCGGGCGCGTCGGCTCACCGACGGCAACGGCGAACGCATGACCACGGGCATCTCCCGGTGTGGATTGCGGTGAAGCGTGGACCAAACCTACCTTGCATCTACCAGCCACCAGGCTGCGGACCACGCCTGTCACAGCTCCGTGCCAGCATTGGGCCATGAGCGAAGTCCACTCCGGCATGAACGGCGCCCCGCTCCCCGACCCCCTGCACGCCGTCGTCCTCGAACTCGAGCGGCACGCGAACGCCGGTGGCTGGGACCAGCCACCGGCGCTCTACGCCCTGGTCGACACCGCAGAACTGCTGGCCGCCGAGCCCGGCCTGGCCGACCAGGTGGGGCTGTCCGCGACCGAGATCGAACCCGGATCGATCACGCCGGTCGAACAGGAGTCACTCGGCGACGCGCCGCTCGACGAGACGCTGGCCCGCATCGCGTGGCCGGAGTCGGTGCTCGGCTGCGCGCTCGTGCAGGAGGTGCTGGTGCTCCCGCCGGACGCCGAGGACGCCCGCCCCGACGACGCGGACCCGGTGGACTGGGCCGCCAACCATGCCGACCGGCGGGAGGTACGGATGGTGGCCGGTGTGCTCCGGGACGGCACGAGCGCGTGCGCGCTCCGCATGCGCCCGCACGGTGACGCCGAGCCGAACGAGGTCGTCTACGGTGCCGACCTGGCGCCGAACCTGGTGGTCGCGTTGCGGGCGACGCTGGACTGAGGGTTGTGCGGCCGATCCCCGCGCGGCTACCCGAGCCGCGCGGGGAGGGTTCAGCAGCCTCGCGGACGCTTGTCGGCTCGGAGCTGGTCGAGCGCGGTGAGCGCGTCGTCCAGCGTCGCGACCCGGACCAGCTCCAGCCCGTCCGGCGCCACGCCGACGGCCTCCAGGCAGTTGTCGGCGGGCACCAGGAAGACGGTGGCGCCGGCTCGCTTGGCGGCGACCATCTTCTGGGCGATGCCGCCGATCGCGCCGACCTTGCCGTCGTCGTCGATCTCGCCGGTGCCGGCGATGAACGTGCCGCCGGTGAGGTCCTCCGGCTTGACCTTGTCGATCACGGCCAGCGCGAACATCAGCCCGGCGGACGGACCGCCGATCTTGTCGAGGTCGAACGAGACCCGGAACGGGTGCGGCTGGTCGTCCTTGGTCGAGATCTTCAGCAGCGGACGCCCGTCGTCGTCGCCGCGGGCGAGCGTGATCGACGCCGTGCCCCTGGTCGTTCCGCGCTGGTAGCCGATCGTCGTCGCCTGGCCGGGCTGCTTGGCGGCGAGTAGCGTGCGCAGCTTGGTGCCGCTGGTCACCTCGGTGCCGTCCACCGAGGTGAGGACGTCGCCGACCGCGAGCTTGCCGGTCGACGGGGACCCGGGCGCAACGCTGGTGACCGTCACCTTCACCGGGTAACCGAGTTCACGCAGCGCCGCGGTCTCGGCCGAGGTCTGGGAGTTCTTGAACGCCTCCGCGTTCTCCTGGTTCACCTGCTGCCGGGTCTCCCCCGGCGGGTAGACGACCTCCCGCGGCACCACCGCGACCGTGCCGTCCAACCAGCCCACCAGCGCGTTGCCGAGGTTCAGGTCCGGACTCACCGAGACCGTGGTGAGGTTCAAGTGCCCTTTGGACTCGCTGGTCGGAGTTCCGGTGATCGTCACGATCTCGTGGCCGTCGCGGCTACCGAGCGTGTTGACCGTGGGGCCGGGGCCGAGAGCCACGTACGGTACCGGGAGCAACGCCATGCCGAGCGAGAGCAGCAACGCGAGGATGGCGCCCACGAACACCGTCAAGCCGCGCCGCAACATCATGGGCGCCAGCGTATCCGCGTCACCCGAGGATGCTCCGGCTGCGGGCCCAATCCCGGCTAGCGCCGGCGAGTGGGATCACCGGCGGGTCCCCCGGTTGCGCCGGGCCCGCCGGACCAACGCGGCGGTACCGACCAGCGCGACCGAGACACCGGCTGCGGCGCCACCGGCCACGGCCGCGCCCTTCACCGTGATCCGGAGCGGGAGCAGCGGCCGGCCCTGCGCCCAGCTGCTCAACGCGTCCTCGTTGGTGTAGGCGGGCTCCCAGCCCGCGGCGCGCAGACCGTCGGCGGCCACCGCCCACGGGTGCATCAGATAGTCGAGCTGGCTGGCCGGGTCGCCGCTGATCCCCTGGGCGTGCAGGCGGGTGGCGGTCCCGACCGCCGCGTCCGCGGGGAGTTCGACCCGGCGTCGCCCGAGGATCCGCTCGACCTCCGACTGCTGCAGCCAGCCTTCGGATCCGACGTTCAGTGGTCCGGTGAGCCGGGCGAGCACGGTCGTGAGCACCGCGCCGGCCAGGTCCTCGGTGTGGCAGAACTGCCAGATCGGCTTGGTGCCCCGCACGACGAGCAGCCGAGGGCCGTCGAGCGCACCGCCGGCCGGGCGGTCGATGCCCCGGCCCACGACCACGGCCGGCCGGAGCAACGCGGTCTCCACCTGGGGGTACATCCGGCTGGCCCGGGCCGCGAACTCCTCGACCGCGAGCAGGTCGTCCAGCGCGCTGCCGTCCGGACGGGCCCGGACCGGCGACCCGTCCGGCAGCGGAACGGGATTGTCGGCGAACGCCCCGTACACCCGCGCCGACGAGAGCAGCACGACGTGGCGGACGCCGGTCGCGGCGGCGGCGGTCAGCGCCACCGAGGCGCCGGTCACCGTCCGGCGGCGCTGCTCGGCCCGGTCGAGGGAGGGATCGTCGGCCACCGCCACGTGGACGAGCGTGTCGACCTTGTGCAGGGCCGAGGCGAGCTTCGGGTCGGTCGGATCCGCCTTGCGGTAGCGGACCGTGGGCACACCCGGTTTTTTCGCGTCGAGCGCAATCACCTGGCGGATTCCGTCAGCGTTGGCCAAACGGCGACATATCGCCTGGCCAATGGGCGACGCCGCACCGGTGACCGCGACGGTGAGGCCCGCGGGCGGCGCTGCGGCGGCACGCGCGGCACGGAGCGGACGAGTCATCACGGGCCTACCGGGGATACCGTTGACGGCATGGTGAGCCAGTCATGACCGACACCCCGTTCGGCTTCGCGCTTCCGGGGGGACAACCCAACCCCAACGACCCGCAGTGGGCAGCGATGATGGCGCAACTGCAGCAAATCCTCTCGTCGTCACAGTCTGGCGGAACGGTCAACTGGGACCTCGCCAAACAGGTCGCCACCGGCTTGGCGCGGCAGACCGACCGCTCGCTCACCGGCGCCGAGCGACAGGAGGCGGTGGACGCCCTCCGGCTCGCCGACGTCTGGCTCGACCTGGTCACCAGTCTGCCTTCTGGTGTCTCGCACGCGGTCGGGTGGAGCCAGCTGGAGTGGATCGACGCCACGATTCCGGCGTGGAAACGGCTCTGCGACCCGCTCGCCGAGCGGGTGGTCGGCGCGATGAGCAAGATGTTGCCGGAGCAGGCGGCCGCCCAGCTGGGCCCGATGACCGGGATGCTCGCCGGCATCGGCGGCATGATGTTCGGCGGCCAGGTCGGCCAGGGCGTCGGGCAACTGTCGGGCGAGGTACTCACCTCCTCCGACATCGGCCTCCCGTTGGGGCCGTCGGGTACCGCTGCGCTGCTGCCCGCAAACCTCGCGAAGTTCAGCGAGGGCCTGGAGCAGCCGGCCGACCAGATCCGGCTCTACGTCGCGCTCCGCGAGGCGGCGCACGCCCGGCTGTTCGGCCACGTCAGCTGGGTTCGCGCACACGTGCTGGACGCCGTCGACGCGTACGCCCGCGGCATCACGGTGGATCCCGAGACAATCGAGCGGGCGATGCGGGAGATCGACCCG
This sequence comes from Cryptosporangium minutisporangium, assembly GCF_039536245.1. Taxonomy (NCBI): domain Bacteria; kingdom Bacillati; phylum Actinomycetota; class Actinomycetes; order Cryptosporangiales; family Cryptosporangiaceae; genus Cryptosporangium; species Cryptosporangium minutisporangium. The sequence goes on from NZ_BAAAYN010000041.1 coordinate 7,670, forward strand.
TCCGACCCCGAGTCGATGCAGCAGGCCCTGACCGGCGGACTGTTCACGCCGGAGGACACGCCCGCCCAGCAGGCCGCGCTGGCCCGGCTGGAGACCGCGCTCGCGCTGATCGAGGGCTGGGTCTCGCACATCGTCGACCGGGTTGCGGCGGAGCGTCTGCCGGGTGCGGCCGCGCTCACCGAGACGTTCCGGCGCCGCCGGGCCGAGGGCGGGCCGGCCGAGCAGACGTTCGCCACGCTGGTGGGGCTGGAGCTGCGCCCGCGGCGGCTGCGGGACGCGGCGAAGCTCTGGGAGGCGCTGCTGGAGCACCGTGGCGCCGAGGGGCGCGACGCGGTGTGGGCGCACCCGGACCTGGTGCCGACCTCGAGCGACCTGGACGACCCCGAGGCGTTCGCGCGCAACGACTCCGACGGCCCCGACTTCGACATGAGCGACTTCGACAAACTCTGAGATCGACGCGCCTGCAGGGCTGGCGGGTTCGGTGCCGCCAGGGGCCCAACCCGACGGTCGTCCGCTCGCCCGTGCGTGGTTGCGCGCCACCCTGGGATGGCGTCGCTAGTGCGGACCGCGCCCCCTCACGAAGTCCGATTTCCGCTAAAGTAGCTGCCCGAATGCGAACTGAACAGCACTGTTTGACCGCAATGTTTGGTCGTGGAGGACGCATCGTTGTCGAATCCTGCACGTGATCACGTGCAGGATTCGACGACCATCAGGTGGGACCGCGTCCCATGCGCCGATCGACGGCCGGTTGGGCCGCTCTCGCTCGACCCGGACGCCGACGCCGAGCAACTGCGGCACGCCGGGCAGCAGCGGGTATGGCTTGGCAGCATCCGTTCGCCCCGCTCGAGGGGAACCGCGCGGCCGCCTCTAGGTCGCTCCTGCGGCGGCTACGCGCCGACCGCGGAGTCGTCGGCCTCGGCCTCAGACAGATCGAGGGACGACGCGGCGGCGACGCCCTCCAGGTAGCCGCGGGCGCGCTGGGCCCGCGGGTATCGGTCGACCTGCTCCCAGAAGTCCGGGCCGTGGCCGGGGATTTGCAGGTGCACTAGCTCGTGCACCAGGACGTAGTCGATCACCCAGTCGGGCATTCCCCGTAGCCGCGACGACAGCCGGATCGTGCCCTCCGCCGGCGTGCACGAGCCCCAGCGGCCGCGTTGATTACTGACCCAGCGGACGCTCACCGGCCGGACGTCGTCGCCGAGGTAGCTCTGGGCGAGCCGGAGAGCACGCGCCTCCAGCTCGGCGTCGCCGCGCGGGCGTCGGGAACGACGGTCACGCGCATCGAGGCGCGCGAGCATCTTCTTCACCCACTCGCGCTCCTCCACGGCGCTGAAGCGCGCGGGGATCAGCACGACAACCGTGTCACCATCGCGGTAGGCCGCGACCGTGCGGCGCCGGCGCGCGCTGCGCCGGACCTGCACGGAGATCGGGCGTCCGGGGTCCATAGAGGCACGCTAGCCCTCGATCGGCCGCTCCGTCTGCCGTGTCGTGAATCCTGTGGACGAGCCTCATCCACAGGGTGGATGTCCTGCTCGACGCCCCTCCGGAGCAGGGTGGTCGGAGCAGGTGAATCGCTCCTGGCGTTGACGCAGGGGCGGGTCGCGGCCTAGCGTCACAAGAGCCCCTGTGGCGACCGTCCGCCCCGGCACGTGGGGAAGGTGACGGGACGGGCGCCGTCCAGGGGCCCTTCTGCTGCCCGCAAAGGCGACCGTCCGACTCCGCTCACCGACACACGTCGGGGAAAGCGACAGGGACCGGCGCCGTCCAGGGGCCCTTCTGCTGCCCGCAAAGGCGACCGTCCGACTCCGCTCACCGACACACGTCGGGGAAAGCGACAGGGACCGGCGCCGTCCAGGGGCCCTTCTGCTGCCCGCAAAGGCGACCGTCCGACTCCGCTCACCGACACACGTCGGGGAAAGCGACAGGGACCGGCGCCGTCCAGGGGCCCTTCTGCTGCCCGCAAAGGCGACCGTCCGACTCCGCTCACCGACACACGTCGGGGAAAGCGACAGGGACCGGCGCCGTCCAGGGGCCCTTCTGCTGCCCGCAAAGGCGACCGTCCGACTCCGCTCACCGACACACGTCGGGGAAAGCGACAGGGACCGGCGCCGTCCAGGGGCCCTTCTGCTGCCCGCAAAGGCGACCGTCCGACTCCGCTCACCGACACACGTCGGGGAAAGCGACAGGGACCGGCGCCGCCCAAGGGCCCTTCTGCAGCCCGTTAACGGCGCGCGCTGCTGCCCGCTACGGCGACCGACGCTTACGCGTGAGGCCCTGCGGCGTTTTCCGGCGCGACACGGTGAGGTATCCCGGCGAGCCTCCGGCAAGTTATGCCCGTTTTGCCGGATAAGGTCGGGCGACCCGGCGGGCCTGTCACCGTCGGCCGACCCTGTCCAGCCGAGGAGGCACTGTGGCCGACACGTACAACGGCTACTGCGTGAAGTGCAAGGAAAAGCGTGACTTCGAAGGTGAGGTCACGACGAGCGAATCCGGGCGCCGGATGGCGAAGGGCTCCTGCCCGGTATGCGGTACCAAGATGAACCGCATCCTCGGCAAGGCCTGACTTCCCGGTCCCGGGTCGGGGCGGCGACGGCGCCGCCCCGACCGACCGCGCCGGCGGACTCCACCTGGGGAACACCGGAGCTGGACCCCTGTGGACGACGGGAGCAGGAGGCCGCGCGGAACGGCACGCTCGATGCGAGCCCGTTCCGTCGTCGGCTGATCGCAGCCGGGAAGGCCCGCGTATGCGTCCGTTATTGCTTCCCGCGCTCCCCCGACTGTGGCGGGACGCCACCACCCTCCAACTCGGCGCCGACCCTGACCGCGCCGTCGTACTCACCGCGGTCGACGCGGGCGTCGCGTCGTTCCTGACGTCGCTCGACGGCCGCCGCACCCTCCCCGACGTCGTCGCCGCCCCGCCGGCCGGCCTGGCCCGCACCACCGCCGAGGCGCTGATCACCGCCCTGATCGCACGCGGCGCGGTCGTGGACGCCGACGCGCTGACGCCCCGCGTCGAGCCCGATGCCGACGCCGCGCTCCCACCGCTCCCGCCCGCGCTGGCGTCCGCCCTGCTCACTCACGGTGCGCACGCGGTCGACCGGATGGCCGCCCGCCGACGGGCCCACGTCCTGGTCCGGTGCCGCGGTCGAGTGGGACCGGTGGTGGCAGCACTGCTCGCCGCGGGTGGCGTCGGCCGGGTCGTCGTCTCCGGCACCGGTGTGGCGACGCCGGACGACGTGACGGTCGGCGGCCTCGGCCCGGACGACATCGGGCGCCCGTACGTGCTGGCGGCGATCGACGCCGCTCGGCGCGCCTCCCCGGCGGTCGACACCCGCCCGGGCGGTGGGCCACCGGACTTCGTCGTCCTGGCCGCCGGTCCGCTCCCGCCGCCCGGCGACCAGGTGCGGTGGACGTCCGCGGGCGTACCGCACCTGCCGGTCCTGCTGCGGGACGGCGTCGCGATCGTCGGGCCGCTGGTCGTTCCCGGCCGCACCGCCTGCCTGACCTGCGTCGACCAGCACCGTCGCGACCGCGACCCGGCCTGGCCGGTGCTCGCGGCCCAGCTCGCGACCGACCGTCGGCCGGAGCCCGCGGAAGCGATCGTGGTCAGCACCGCCGCTGCGCTCGCCGCCGCGGAGGTGACCGGCTACCTGGAGGGGGCGGTCACCAGCGCGGTGGGCGTCTCGCTGGAAGTGGGACCGCCGGGTGTCCCGCTGCGGCACCGATCCTGGACGCCGCACCCGCGCTGTGACTGCCTGCACAGCGCCGATGCCGCCACCCCGGACGGCTTCGCGGAGAGCGCGCGACAATAGAGAGGTGACCGACATCCCCCGGCGGGCGTTCACCCGCACCGCGAAGCTCGCCGCGCTCCCGCTGGGGATGGCCGGACGCGCCACCCTCGGCATCGGCAAACGGCTCGGCGGGGCTCCGGCCGAAGCCGTCGCCCGTGAAGTCCAGCAGCGGACCGCCGAGCAGCTCTTCAGCGTGCTCGGGCAGCTCAAGGGCGGCGCGATGAAGTTTGGCCAGGCGCTGAGCATCTTCGAGGCCGCGTTCCCCGAAGAGCTCGCCAAGCCGTACCGGGCCGCACTCACCAAGCTCCAGGAGGCGGCTCCACCGCTGCCTGCCGCGACCGTGCACGCCGTCCTCGCCGAAGAGCTGGGGCCGGATTGGCGGACGAAGTTCCGCGAGTTCGACGACGTGCCCGCTGCCGCCGCGAGCATCGGGCAGGTGCACCGCGCCGTCTGGTCGTCCGGGCGCGAGGTCGCGGTCAAGATCCAGTACCCGGGCGCCGGCCCCGCGCTGCTCGCCGACCTCAACCAGCTCGGACGCGTGGCCCGGATGTTCACCGTGCTCCAGCCGGGCCTCGACATCAAGCCGCTCGTCGCCGAACTCAAGGACCGCGTCGCCGAGGAGCTGGACTACCACCTGGAGGCGAAGGCGACCCGGGCGTTCGCGAAGGCTTACCGGGACGACCCGGAGATCGCGGTGCCCCGAGTGCTGGCCGGTACCCCGCGGGTGCTGGTCACCGACTGGATCCACGGAACACCGCTCTCCGAGGTGATCGCGAACGGTTCGGTGGAGGACCGCAACCGTGCCGGCGAGCTCATGGCGATGCTGCACTTCTCCGCCCCGGCCCGGAGCAAAATGCTGCACGCCGATCCGCACCCCGGAAACTTCCGGCTCCTGCCCGACGGCCGGCTCGGCGTCCTGGACTTCGGTGCGGTCGCCCGCCTCCCGGACGGCTTGCCGGAGCCGGTCGGACGCCTGGCGCGGCTGGCGCTGGCCGGTGACGCCCAGGCGGTGCTCGCCGGGCTCCGGGACGAAGGCTTCGTGAAGCGGGACGCCGACGTGGACGCGGAGGAGCTGCTGGCCTACCTGCGCCCCATGCTCGATCCGCTCGCGGTCGAGGAGTTCCAGTTCTCCCGGGCCTGGCTGCGGAAGGAGGCCACCCGGCTCGGCGATCCTCGCAGCGCGGCGTACCAGCTGGGACGCCAGCTGAACCTGCCGCCGTCGTACCTACTGATCCACCGGGTGACGCTCGGCTCGATCGGCGTGCTCTGCCAGCTGGAAGCCAAGGCGCCCTACCGCGGAGTGGTGGAGCGGTGGCAGCCGGGCTTCGTCGAGCCGCTCGCCGACACGGCCGACTGAGCCGACCACCGCCGACGTCGCCACCGCGGACATCGCCACCGCGGACATCGCCAGCGGCGTCGTCGTCGGTATGGGTGGTGGCCTGAACGTGGGCCAGCCCGCCCCGGCAGGAGCCGGGGCGGGCTGTCGCGGTCGTGGTTACTCGCTCAGAGGCGGTCCCGCAGTCGGGCAGCCGCTGCGGCGACGACGCGGGCCGGCCGGCGGGCACCCAAGTGGGTACGACGCGGCACGGCCTGTTGCATTCGGGATCGGGCCAGAGTTTCGTTCAGAAGTAACATCTCAAAGCTCCAGGTCGGTTCGTGGTTCATCTCGAAGTTCGGGCTCAGCTCGGGCTTTACGGGGTACTGGACGAGGCGACGACCGGTCGACTGACGGAACCGGTGCGTAGCGAGGACGCGGCTCATCAGGCCGCGACCGTGTTCTTGCGCGGACGACCACGCGGACGCTTCCGTGCGATCACGGCTCCACGCTCGAAGATCTCGCCGCCCCAAACACCCCACGGCTCGCGCCGCTCGAGCGCGCCCTGCAGGCACGCCTCACGGAGCGGGCACTCCTGGCAGTGGGCCTTCGCCAGCTCCAGGTCAGCGGGGCTTTCCGCGAACCAGAGCTCAGGGTCCTCCCGCCGGCAGGGCAGCGCCTCGTCCGGGTCGATCACCCCGAAGTCCATCGGGGCCAGATCGATTGCCGTCATGACCGGATCTCCTCTTCCGTCGTGCTGTGTCACTCGGTGGTTGATGCGAGCCGGGCCAGTGGCCCGCCCCGCCGGACGGGGACAAACAAAAAGGCCGTGGATCCCGGTGAGTGGGATCCACGGCCTCGAGGAGTGCCGCCGGTCTTTTAGACCGGCGTACCTCGAGGCGGAGATCCCGCTCGACCGTCGACGCGCGTGGCGTCGGCGCTCAGCTGGGTCTGGACCTGGGTAGCGAAGGTGCTGCCATTGCCGAGGAACTCGGCCATGGCTGCCTGGAGGGCGGACTTCTCCCCCGAGACCTGGAACGTGTGCTGCGCGGCGCAGACAACATGCGCGTACGCAGGCGCGCCGGTCGGCGCGATCCGCTTCCGAGCTGCTGCCGACGGGGCGACCGTCACGGCTTTGCCGGCCCAGGGGCCATCAGCAATACGCCAGGACGGGGCCACGGACGGCATGCCGAGACGCACCGACGGCACGGCGGCAGCCGACAGCTCGGAAACCAAGTACTTGATCACTTCGGCCACCTCCCTCGGTGCGTGCGAGTGTCCAACCGAACCAGAACACACTCGTCCTGGAACGAGCGCCAGTTCCCCGGCGCAAAGGCAGGTTAAGCCCGAGCCGGGTTACGGGCCAACACCTTTTTCGGCCAGACGTCGACAGGTGTCTGCCACCCGACAGTGCGACGGCGCGTCGCGGCCGACACGCCGACAAAACCGACACGACCGCCAACGCGGAGTTCAAACCGCGTTGGCCGGTCGTTCATCTCGCTCGTCGAGCGCTCAGGCGGAGTCGATCGGCGCCACGAGCGACTCCGGATCCGCGCCGCTCACCAGCGCCAGCAACGCACCTCCGTAGAGCGTGAGTTTGCGCGGCCCGACCCCGGGGATCTCGGCCAGCTGCGCCTCACTGCTCGGCTGCTGCTCCGCGACCGCGGTCAGGGTCGCGTCGGTGAAGACGACGTAGGGAGGCAGCTTCTGCTCCTTGGCCAGCGCTCCCCGCCACGTCCGCAGCCGTTCGAACAGCTCCTCGTCGTAGTCGGCCGGGCAATTGCTGCAGCGACGCAGCTTGCGGTGCGTCGGGTCGAACAGGGCCACGCCGCAGATCCGGCAGGTGGGCAGCGACCGTGCGGTGGACCGCCCGGCGGACTTCGACGCCGGTGCGACGGCAGTGCCGGGGACGCCTGCCGGGAGCGAGACCGCCGGCAAGAACCGGCACGGGCGCCGACTACCCCGGCCACCCGGCGAGCGGGCCGCCGCCCAGGACAGCCAGAGGTGCACCCGGGCTCGCGTCACGCCGACGTAGAGCAGGCGGCGCTCCTCCTCCAACTGCGCGGGTGTCTTCGCGAACGAGATCGGGAGCGTGCCCTCGGCCAGACCGACCAGGAACACCGCGTCCCACTCCAGGCCCTTCGCCGCGTGCAGCGAGCCGAGCGTCACGCCCTCGACCGTCGGCACGTGCTGCGCCGACGCGCGGGCGGCCAACTCGTCGACGAAGCGGGGCATGCCGACCGCCGCGTCGGCCGCCGCCGGATCGGCCGCGACCGTCTCCTCCGCGAGCCGGAGCAGGGCCGAGAGCGCCTCCCAGCGTTCCCGGGCCGCGCCACCGGCGGGCGGCTTGTCCGGACGCCAGTCCAGCCCCGACAGCGCGCCGATCACCGCGTCGACGGTTGTGGTCCCGATGCCGTCGGCGGCGTCCGCCTCCGCCGCCCTGGTCGCACCGCGGAGCAGCATCATCGCCTCGCGGACCTCGGGACGCTCGAAGAAGCGCTCGCCGCCGCGCACGACATACGGGACGCCGACGTCGGCCAGCGCCTGCTCGTACGTCTCGGACTGGGCGTTCGTCCGGAACAGCACCGCGATCTCGGCCGCGGAAACCCCGGAGGCGAGCAGCTCTTTGCAGCGGGCGGCGACGGCCGCGGCCTCGGCCGGCTCGTCCGGGTAGTGCGAGACCCGCGGTTTCGGGCCGGGCGCCCGCTGGCCGACGAGTTGCAGGCGGACCGACGCCTCGACCCCTCGCCCGGCCGCGATCACGTCGTTGGCGAGTCCGACCACCTGCGGTGTGGACCGGTAGTCGCGCTCCAGCCGGATCACGACCGCGCCGCGGTGGCGACGAGGGAAGTCGATCAGGTACTGGGCGCTGGCCCCGGTGAACGAGTAGATCGTCTGGCTGGCGTCGCCGACCACCGTGAGGTCGTCGCGCCCGCCGCACCAGGCCTCCAGCAGCCGCTGCTGGAGCGGGTTGACGTCTTGGTACTCGTCCACGACGAAGTGCCGGTACTGGGCACGGATCTGGTCGGCGACGTCGCGGTGGTCCTCGATCGCCCAGACCGTCGCCCGCAACAGGTCCTCGAAGTCGATGACGCCCATCCGGCGCTTCAGCCGCTCGTAGCCGGCGAACACCACGGCCACCTGGTCCGGCGGCAGCGGCGTCTCCCGGGACGCCTCGGCGGCGGCCGTGACGTATCCGTCCGGCTCCACCAGCGCCGACTTGGCCCATTCGATCTCGGACGTGAGGTCGCGGACGCCGGTGCGGTCGAGCTTCACCTGCTCGCGCGCCGCCGCCTGGCCGACCACCCGGGCCTTGGTCTCCAGCAGTTCCGGCATCGCCCGGCCCTCGAAGACCCGCGGCGCGAAGTACCGGAGCTGTCGCAGGGCCGCGGCGTGGAACGTGCGCGCCTGCACTCCCGCGACGCCGAGCGCCCGCAGCCGACCGCGCATCTCCCCGGCGGCCCGTGCGGTGAAGGTCACCGCCAGTACGTGGTTGGGGGCGGTTGCCTGGGTAAGCACCCCGTGGGCGATGCGGTGCGTGATCGCCCTCGTCTTTCCGGTACCGGCGCCGGCCAGGATGCAGACCGGGCCGCGTGGCGCCAGGACGGCCGCCCGCTGCTCGTCGTCCAGACCGGCCAGCACCGCGTCGGGATCTGCGAGGCGGCTGGGAGGGGTGTCGACGGACGCGGCGGGGGTGACGGTCACTCGTTGATAGTGCCAAACGTTCGGGCTCGGGAAGGCTCCGTCCCCAGCCGGTGTTACGCCACCGGTGGATCGGCTTCACCAAGTACTGGTCAGCTAGGAAGGATGCGCGGAATGGATGCATCGACCCCGTCGGCGGTCTCGACCCTGACGATGTACTCGACCACTTGGTGCGGCTACTGCCGTCGGCTGAAAAGCCAGCTGGCACGCGAGGGCATCGAGTACAACGAGGTCGACATCGAGCACGACCCGCGGGCCGCCGAGTACGTGATGAGCGTCAACGGTGGCAACCAGACCGTGCCGACCGTCCAGTTCCCGGACGGCTCAGCGTTGACCAACCCGAGCATCGCCGACGTCCGGGCCAAGCTCGGCCGGTGACCCGGACGAAGAATCGGTAGGGGCGGGCGACGGCTCGTCGGCGGGTGCAGGGGCGGGCGGTAACGCCCACCCCATCGCCCGGCTCGCCGACATCGCTCCGGGCACGTTCCCGGCCAGCCGCGCGTCCGACGCCGTCGGATCGGCCGGCGAGGCTGCCGCGCGCCCGGTCACCAGCAGATAGGCGACCGCCAGCAGCGTCCCACCGGACATCACGCCGAGCAGCAGCCGGTAGTCGAGCACCGAGACCAGCAGCGCGCCGAGCGCGACGGAGACCGTCTGCGGGATGCCGATCACCAGGTAGGCCGCGGTCGTGACCCGCCCCATCAACGCGCCCGACGTGCTGCGCTGCAGCGTCGTGACGAATCCGACGAGCACCAGCGGCAGGCCGAACCCGGCGAGCACGACGCCGACGACGACCACCGGCAACCAGACCGCGATCATCACCACCGCACCGAGGGAGAAGGTCGCGAGCCCGACGATCACCGTCGGCACCTCTCCGGCCGCGCGGATCAGCCAGGTGGCGGCGAACCCGCCGAGCACCGCGCCGATGCCCTGGACCGCGACGACCACGCCCACGAACTCCGGCGGGCGGCCGAGCCACTCCACGATCGCGAACACCACGGACTCGGCGATCCCGATCACCAGCAGCGCGATCGCCAGCGCCACGGTGACGTGCAGCAGTGGCCGGGCACGCCAGAGGAACGTCAACCCGGCCACCAGCTCCGCCCGGACCGACTGCTGCTGGGCAGCGGACCGGTCCGGTTCGGCCACCCGCAGGGCGCCGAGCGCGATCGCCGCGCCGAGGAACGTCAGGCCGTCCAGCAGCGCGACTCCGGCGCCGCCGACCACCGTGTAGAGCGCCGCACCGGTGAGCGGAGCGACCAGGCGCAGCGCCTCCTTCACCGTCTGCAGCACCGCGTTGGCCGCGCCCAGCGAACTCTCCGGCAGCATCGCCTTCAGCAGCGCGTTGAGTGCGGCGACGTGCAGGACGAGGAGCGTGCCGTAGAGCGCGGCGACGGTGTAGATCAGCCACACGTGCTCGCGCGAGCGCACCGCCAGCAGCGGTAACACCGCCACCGCCGAGCAGACGTTCGTCACGACCAGGAACGGCCGACGCCGCACGCGGTCGACCAGCCACCCACCGAGCGGGCCGATCAGCGAGGGCAGCGCGACGAACACGAGCGTGAGCCCGGCTGCCCCGTTGCTGCCGGTCAGCTCCTTCACCCAGATCGCCAGAACCAGCAACATCGCCGAGTCGCCGAACATCGACAGCGCCTGCCCGGCGAACAGCAGACGGAAGTCCGTCCTTCGTAACAGTGCGGCGAGCCCCATCGTCACCCCCGGTCGTGGTGGCGAACCGGTCAGCTACGACCGCCCACGACGGGAACATAGCCGTCAGATAGTGCCCGTTCAACGCTTTCTGGACGAGAAGCGCCGGATGCCGCACCGGCGCGAACGCCGCAGCCGGGTACGTTCGACCAGGTGAGTGAGTTGACCCACCACCCGGTGCCGGTGTCCCCGGAGGCCCTCTCCGAGCTTCTCGTCGAGACCTGCCTGACCGCAGTCGCGAGCGCCGGTGCGCGGCCGCTGCGGGTCGCGATCGACGGCGCCGACGCAGCGCAGCCGGGGCAGCTGGCCGACCGGCTCGTGGACCCGTTACGAGCCGGCGGGGTGGCTGCGGTCCGGGTGCGCGCCGGGGACTTCCTGCGGCCCGCGTCGCTGCGCTGGGAATTCGGCAAGACGGACCCGGACTCGTTCTACGACCACTGGCTGGACGCGGGCGGGCTGACCCGCGAGGTGCTCACCCCGTGGGCGGAGGGCGGGCGGTACCTGCCTGCGCTCTGGGACGCCGCGACCGACCGGGCGGTGCGCGCGGACTACCGGCCGGTGCCTCCGCGCGCCGTGCTGCTCGTCGACGGGCCGCTGTTGCTCGGTCGTGGGCTGCCGTTCGACCTCACCGTGCACCTGCGGCTGTCCGCCGCCGCGCTCCGCCGCCGCACCCCCGCCGACGAGGCGTGGACGCTACCGGCGTTCGCACGCTACGAGGCGGAGGTCGACCCGGCGAGCACCGCCGACGTCGTGGTCCGCGCCGACGACCCACGCCACCTTGCCGTGCTGGTCCGGGCTTGACCCAGCGGGCTCGACCTCAGCGGCGGAGCAGGGAGCCGGCGAGCACGCCGACGGCGGCCAGGGTGGCCGCGACGGCCCACACCGTGACGATTCGGGTAGCGGTCCCGGCCCGGTGCACCACGCCGTAGTCGGAGTCGATCACACGCACCGCGGTCGACTTCGTCGAGGAGCCCGACGTCTCGGTCGAGGGCGTCGGCCAGGTGAAGACCGTCGTGGAGCCGGTGAGGGCCGGCGAGCGGTAGTCCGTGATCGGCGCGGTCGGTGACGCGGCGGCCGGTCGGACGACGGCCGGGACGCCCTCACTCGGCACGTCACGGGTAGCGGCCAGCGCGGTTCCTGCCGTCCCGCCGACGAAGACCACGCTCATCAACGCACCGGCGACGACTCGCCGGATCACTCGGGACTCGCCGGTGCGATCCGGGCCGGATGCTGCGTCGGCAGCCGGTAACCGGGCCGGACGGACCCGCGGGGGAACGACCCGCGGCGGAACGACCCGCGGCCTGGTGACACTGCTCTGCATCGCTGACCTCCGCTAGCCGGTGCGCGGACCCCGCACCGGGGCTCCGCGGAACAGGCCGCCCCGACGAGAGAGGGGGCTCACCGGGGCGGCCTCACCTGTACAGAGCCGCGACCCGCTCCGGTGATACGCGAGTGGCGCGCATCACAGTGCGAGAAGCAGTGTCCTCAGAGACGCTCGTCGCGCCAGGCGGTCAGCAGTTCGTGCGCGATCGACAGCGGTGGCGGCACGACCGGCGCCGGACCCGGCCCGCGGCCGTGGAGCTCACCCCGGGTGAACCAGCGGGCGTCGGCGAGCTCGACCTCTTCCACGACGACCGGCTGGTCGGAGTCGGCCAGGGCGTAGAAGCCGAGCATCAGCGACGCCGGCAGCGGCCACGCCTGGCTGGCGAGGTACCGGACCTCCCGGATCCGGACCCCGGTCTCCTCCGCCACCTCCCGGAACACCGCGGCCTCCGCCGCCTCGCCCGGCTCGACGAACCCGGCGACGCAGGAGTAACGACCCTCCGGCCAGGACAGACCCCGGGTGAGCAGGCACCGCCCCGCGTCGCCCGGGACGCCGTCGTGCACGAGCACGATGATGGCTGGATTGGTCCGTGGGTAGACGACCTCGGAACCGTCGACGGCCTCGGCCTCCCAGCCGCCCGCCCGCCAGCCGAGACGGGTCCCGGTCCGGGGCCCGTACCGGTAGTCCCGGTGCCCAGCTGGCTCCGCTGGAGTCGGCGCTGTTCAGTGAGGCGCTCGGGCTGGCCAACTGGCACCGGTAGTCCCGGTGCCAGTTGGCCAGCCCGAGCGCCTCACTGAACAGCGCCGACTCCAGCGGAGCCAGCTGGGCACCGACCTCCCGCAGGTGCGCCGGACGCCGCCCGTCGGTCACCACCTCCGGCAACGCGGTGAGCAGGGCGAAGTACGGGACGCCGTCCTCCTCGGCGAGGAACAGCCGCTCGTCGTCGGAGACCTCCGCCGCCAGGTCCTCGGCCGCGAACCACACCAGGCGCGGCGACTCGGCCGGTCCCTCGACCAGCGCCCGGCCCCGCTCGTCCAGCAGCAGGACGCGGGCCCGCTTCCAGGCGGCGTCGAGCCAGGCGGCGTCCAGGCGGTGGTGGGCGGCCCGATCAGGCATCGCGCGGCCGAGCGCGAGCCGACGCCAGACCGGCACCGCGGACTCGGTGTCCGCGCCGACGCCGTCCGGCGAGGCACTCGTCGACCAGGTCGCGGTCCGCTCCCGGTCGATCGTCGGCACTCCCTCCGAGCCTTCGGACCCTTCCGGACCGCCCCACCCGGGCGTCTGCGCGCCGGAGTCGGTCACGGCCGGTCGACCGGGCCGAGCGCCCCGAGCGGGCCCGTGACCGCCTCGGCGTCACCGAGGACGACGGTCACCCCGCCGGACGGTGCGAGGTACCCGGCGGCCGCCGCGGCGACCTCCTCGAGCGTCACCTTGGCCAGCCGGATCGGGTGCTCGGCCAGCCAGTTCAGGTCCAGCCCGGTGCCGGCCAGCGCGATCAGCATCCCGGCCAGCCCCGCCTGCGACGACACCGAGAGGGCCAGCGTCCCGATCGCGTACTGACGGGCCTGCTCCAGCTCCTCCGCGGTCGGCGGCAGCGTGGCGATGCGACCCAGCTCGTACGCGATCTCCAGCAGCGCAGGCGCGGTGACCTCGGTCGCGACGTCGGCGCTGACCAGCGTCACCGACCCGGCCGCCGAGTGGTCGACGCTGGAGTGCGGTGAGTAGGTGTAGCCCTTGTCCTCGCGGATGTTCTCGACCAGACGGGACGAGAAGTACCCGCCGAAGACGAGGTTCGCCAGCTGGAACGCGGCGTAGTCGGCGTGCGCCCTGGGCACTGCCGGGAGCGCCACCCGCAACGACGACTGCACCGAGCCCGGCCGGTCGACCAGCAGCAGCGGGCCGGCGGCCAGCGGCGGAGCCGGCGGAGTGCGGTGCGCGACGCCGGTGGGCGACCAACCGCCCAGCGCCTGCTCGACCAGGTCGAGCGTCGCGTCCGGATCGATGTTGCCGACCAGCACGAGCACGCTGCCGACCGGCAGGACCCGCTCGGCGTGCAGCGCGCGCACCGCCGGGGACTCGATCGCCCGGACCTGGTCGGGCTCCGGCGTCTCGATCGCGTACGGGTGGGTGCCGTAGATCCGCCGCAGGAGCGCGCGCCGGACGAGCTGCGAGGGCTGCGAGAACGCGATCTGAATCCGGTCGGCGAGCCGCTCGCGTTCGGTGCCCACCTCGCGCTCGGGGTACGTCGCCGTGGTGAGGACCTCGTTGAGGATCTCCAGCAGCCGACCCAACCCGTCGGAGAGCGTGTTCCCGGAGACCACCAGCCGGTCGGGGTCGACGCCGACCGAGAGGCCGCCACCGATCTTCTGCAGTTCCGCGGCGAGCTCGACGTTCGTGTGGCTCCCGGTGCCGGAGAGCACGGTGTTCGCGAGCACCGCGGCGACCGAGACATCCTCCCCCGCTGCCGCGCCGGCGAACGGGATCCGCAGCCGGATCTCGACCAGCGGCACCGTGCCGCGGCGGACGGCCACGACCTTCAGGCCGGTGGCGAGCGTGCGCTCGGCGACCTCCGGCTCGGGCAGCGCCCGAGGTTCCTCCAGCGCCGGGACGGTGCGGCGCGGGGCGGCGTGCTGTGGGCTCACTGGGCGCTCCCCGGGACCAATTCGAGTACGGCGCGACGGGCCGGGCGCAGGGTCTGCGCCGCGGCGACGACCTGCTCCGCGGTGACCTCGGCCAGCAGGTGCGGCAAGTCGTTGATCAGCTCGGCGCGGCCACGCTGCTGCTCGAGCACGGCGATGCTGAGGGTTCGGCCGAGCACCGCGTCGACCTCTCTGAGCAGGTGGGCCGCTAGTCGGGCCTGGACCCGGGAGAGTTCACCGGGCGCCAGGCCGGAGCCGGCCAGCCGCTCGATCTCCTGGTCGATGGCGGTGATCACGGTCTCGGCCTGCACCGACGGCGGGAAGTGGGCCTGCAGCAGCAGCGCGGTGGGGTCGCGGACGTCGAACGGGTCACCCATGAAGCCCAAGTAACCGGAGACGCTGGTCGCGATCGCGTCGGTGAGCACGAGCCGCTCCTGAAGCCGGGACGCGTCCCCGTCGGTGAGGACCTCGGCCAGCACGACGTAGGGCAGGTACGCCGAGAGGTCACCGACCGGGTCGGGCACCCGCCAGGCCATCGCGACGGCGGGCAGGGGCGCCATCGCGTCGTGGTGGACCGCGCGCCGCTCGGAGGTGAGGTCGGGCTCCGCGAACGAGGGGCGGGTCGGCACGGTCCGCGCCGGAACGTCCCCGAAGTGCCGTTCGATCAGCGCGGTGGCGCCGGCGACGTCCAGGTCACCGCCGACCGCCAGCACGGCGTTGCCGGGGGCGTAGTACGTCGAGAAGAAGCTCTGCGCGTCCTCGACCGTCGCCGACTCCAGGTCTTCGAACGAGCCGTAGCCGTCGTGGGCGTTGGCGAACGTGTCGAACATGACCGGAGGCAGCAGCAGCCACGGGAACCCGCCGTACGGCCGGTTCTTGACGTTGACCCGGATCTCTTCCTTGACCACCGCGATCTGGTTCGCGAGGTTCTCGGCGGTCAGCTCGGGGCGCCGCATCCGGTCGGCCTCGAGGAAGAGCGCGCGCTCCAGCGCATTGCTGGGCAGCGTCTCGTAGTAGTCGGTGTAGTCGAGGTGGGTGCTGCCGTTGAAGACCCCGCCGGACGCCTGCACGTACCGGAAGTGGGCGAGCTTCTCCAGGTTCTCCGAGCCCTGGAACATGAGGTGCTCGAAGAGGTGCGCGAAGCCGGTACGGCCCTGCGGCTCAGAACGGATACCGACGTCGTAGACGACGCCGACCGCGATGACCGGCGCGGACCGGTCCGGGGTGAGGACGACACGGAGGCCGTTGGGCAACGTGAACCGCTCGACCGGGAAGCCGGTGGCGGGAATCGTGACCGGCGCGCCGGCAGAGGTGGGTGCAGACACGCCCTCGACCCTAGCCCGTGAGTCGCGGAACGCCCGCACTCATGGAGCGCGGTCGGTGAGCCAGGGCTCCAGCCGCTCGACTAGCCGCCGCTCTGCTCACCGACCGTGGACGGGCGTGCGCCTCTCGTCCAAACGGAACAGGCGTGTCCGACCAGGACCGCAGAAGTCGTTCCGATGCCTGACACACCATCGCCACACCGAACGTTTGACCTGGCCAACCACCGGGTGGCCGAACATTCCGCGGAAGCGTTCCGCCGGACGGGGGCTAAATCGATGCAGAGCGCTCACCTCGGTGAACCTGGTACATCGTCACCCGCTCGCCCGTACCGTGTGCCACATCACACTCTGTTCCGGCGCCCGCCCGTCGGACGGCGCGGGTACCACCGCACTCCGCGGCGGGCTGCCGGGGGCGAAGGAGCGCGCAGCAATGACCGTCACCGTGGACACCGGGCACCGCTCGATCGGCCAGCTTTTCCTCGCCCAGGTGGCGAAAAACCCCACTGGCCGGGCGTTCGCCGGGCCCGCGCCGATCACCACCGCAGCACCCGGAACCGTCGGAACCACCAGCTTGACCTGGCAGGAGACTGCCGACCAGGTCACCGCGCTGGCCGCCGGGCTGGTTGAACTCGGGGTAGAGCCTGGCGACCGGGTCGGGATCGCGTCCGGCACCCGGGTGGAGTGGATCCTGGCCGACCTCGCCATCATGTGCGCCGGCGGGGCGACCACCACGATCTACCCGACCACCGAGGCCGGGGACGCCGCATTCATCCTGGCCGACTCCGGCAGCAGCATCCTCTTCGCGGAGGACGCCACTCAGCTGGCCAAGTTCCGCGCGAAAGCCGCCGACCTGCCGGACCTTCGCGCGATCATCGTCATCGACGGCACGGACATCGACCGGGAAGCCGACGGCCCCGAGATCCTGACCCTCGGGGAACTGGCCGAGCGCGGGAGCGAGCGGCTGGCCGGTGAGCCTTCCCTGATCGAACAGCGGGTCGCGGGTATCGGCCCCGACGACCTGGCGACGCTGATCTACACGTCCGGCACCACCGGCCGGCCGAAGGGCGTCCGGCTGGTGCACGCCAACTGGATCTGGGAGTCGAACGCCCAGGCGAACCTCGGCATCATCGAGGACGGCGACGTCCAGTACCTCTGGCTGCCGATGGCGCACTCGTTCGGCAAGGTGCTGCTCTGCGCCCAGCTGACGATCGGGTTTGAGAGCTACGTCGACGGACGGGTCGACAAGATCATCGAGAACCTCCCGGTGGTGAAGCCGACCGTGATGGCGGGCGTCCCCCGGATCTACGAGAAGGTCTACAACCGTGTCCGCTCCATGGCCCAGGAGAAGGGCGGGGCGACCTGGAAGATCTTCAACTGGGCGCTCGGCGTCGGCCGCGAGGTCGTGGCGCTGCGCGAGCAGGGCAAGGAGCCGTCCGGACTGCTCGCGGTCAAGTACGCGATCGCGACCAAACTGGTCTTCAGCAAGCTCCAGGCCCGGTTCGGCGGCCGGATGCGCGGCATGATCTCCGGCGCCGCTCCGCTCTCCCGCGAAGTGGCCGAGTTCTTCCACGCGGCCGGCGTCCCGATCTACGAGGGGTACGGCCTCACCGAGACCACCGCCGGGGCGTTCGTCAACCTCCCGGAGCGGTTCAAGCTGGGCACGGTCGGCCTGCCGCTGGGCGACCTCGAGGTCAAGATCGCCGAGGACGGCGAGATCCTGCTGCGCGGCGGCAACGTCATGCGGGGCTACCACCACCTGCCGGAGGAGACCGAGAGCGTCCTGTCCGAGGACGGCTGGTTCCACACCGGAGACATCGGCGAGCTCGACGACGGATTCCTGCGGATCACCGACCGCAAGAAGGACCTGGTGAAGACGTCCGGCGGTAAGTACGTCGCGCCGTCGTACATCGAAGGGCTGTTCAAGACGATCGTCCCGCAGGTCAGCCAGGTGCTGGTGCACACCAGGAACTTCTGCACGATGCTGATCACGCTCGACCCGGACGAGATCAAGGCCTGGGCTCAGGGCGCCGGGCTGGAGTCGCTCTCGGTGGCCGAGCTGGCGAGCCACCCGCAGGTGCGGGAACACGTCCAGACCGGGATCGACCAGCTGAACGGGCAGCTCAACCGCTGGGAGACGATCAAGGGGTTCGTGATCCTGCCGCACGACCTCTCGGTGGACAACGGGGAGATCACACCGTCCCTCAAGGTCCGGCGCAAGTTCGTCGAGGAGAAGTACAAGGCTGAGCTGGACAGCCTCTACACCGGCTCCTCCGGCGACTGACCAGTACGGCTCGCGCGCCGGTCGCTTCCGCGACCGGCGCGCTGCCGTGTGCCCGCCGAGGTGGCCTTCCCGAAAATGCCCCCGTGCGGGTGCCGTCGGCGGTGGCTAGGCGGGCTGGATCGAGGCGATGACGCGATCGATCTCCGGGTTGTACTGCCGGTGGGTGTCCGGGATCGAGATGTAGAGCACGGCGGCGTCCGGACGGCCGACGTCCACGAGGACCACCGCCACCTGCTCGCCCCGCGCTTCCAGCCCGTTCGCCTCGAACGAGAGGTGGAACGTCGACACCCACGCCGGCCGCCCGCCCACGAGCACCTGCTCGTCGCGGGTCTGCTTCTTGACGTTCGGCTGTGGGTAATAGGCGCGCCGGACGTCCTCGGCGACCTGGCGGCCCGCGCAGGGCAGGTTCAGCGAGAGGCTGTCCCCCACGGTCGCGGGCACCTTCCCGGAGAGCACCGAGGCCAGGTAGTCACCACCGGAGTAAGTCTCGGTCACGAAGTAGTAGCCGGTGCCGAAGTCGACGCCGAGCGTTCCCTGCCCCCAGGAGCCCTGGTCCCAGAGTTGCCAGGGCGAACCGAGCCGCAGGTACGAGATACCGGAGTCGCGGTCGGTGATCCGCGGCCCGTCCACCGGCGAGGGCTGCTCCCCACCTGGCGGCGGGTCCTCGGACGCCGGCGGGCACAGCCGCGCCAGCGGCGGCTTCGACGCCTCGGGGTCCTCGCCCGCGACCGGTCCGAACAGGGTCGGCCGGTCGCTGCGGAAGGCGCCGGTGGCGGCGAGCGTCAGCACGACGACGAGCCCCAGCACCAGGACGACGCCGCCGGCCACGAGCCACCGCGCTACCGGAGACGTCGTGGCGGCGCTGGGGGGACCGGCAGGCCCCGCCGCGCCGGGCGATCCGCTACCCACGGGATAGCCGGTCGCCGCCCCGGTCCGCGTCCACCGACCCGGCCCGCCGGGCGCGACCCCACCCGCCCCTGCCGACCCGCCGGAAGACGCCGACCCGCGGGAAGACGCCGGCCAGCCGGAAGTCCCCGGCCCGCCGGGCGTACTGGTCGAGGGCGGTCTCCAGGTGACCGCGGATTCGCCGCTCCCCCCGGACGGCCGGGCCCAGGGGTTGTCGGCCCCCGCCGATTCACCGCTCCGGGCGGCGCCATCGGCGGGCCCGCCCGTTCCGGGCGTCGTCATTCCACACCGCTCCCGTGCATCGATCCGGCCCGGGTGCGGCGTCGTGCGTCCTCAGTCGGCGGTTCGGTACCACTCCGCGCCGTCGACGTCCCGGGTCGCGGCGATGAAGCTCCGGACGTTCACGCCGCGCTCGACGCTCTGATTCTCCCTCACGGACTCCGCCCGGTCACGTGCCCCTGAAATGTCGGGTACCTGCCAGGGTGTCAGCGCGACCAGGGCCGCCACCGCCAGGCCCGCGGCAGCGCTGAGCACCACCGTCGACCACCCGGCAGCGTGAGCTCGCCGGTACAAGCGCATCCTCGACACCTCCCGTCGGCCCCGGACGACGCCGGGCCGAATGGAACTCCCTCACGCGGTAGGACGCTCCGCGACGGCCGTCGGTTGCATGACAGCGCTAGTCTGCGCTGTCCGCGGTCGGGAAACTGTCACCGGGGCAACGCACCAATGTCGCGATTCGGTCACTCGGTAGCGCGCGGATGGGCCGGCCGCGTCTCTCCAACGACCTTCTCGTCACCGATTCCCGCAGTTGGCCGAAGAATCGGTCGACGAGTGCGAAATTCGCGACCGAATCCACGGACTTTTCTCGAATTGGTCGCGTCGCGCGCCGTTCCCTACGGGCAGTGAACGCGATCTCGCGCTACGGCAGCAATTGCATAACGGTCCTCTAAGAACCTGTCGACGTATTCATGCGGAGTTCGCGATGGGAAGCCAGGGTTCCCCCTAAGGTCGCCCACAACATGACGCATCCCGCGAGGAGAGTGTGATGTCCACCCCTCTCTACCGCCGGCGTACCGTCCGGTCGCTGGCCCTCTCGGTGCTCGCCGTGGGCCTCGTCGCCGCGCTGCCACTGGCCGGCGCCGCACCGAGCGGCACCACCGGTCCGGCCGCCGACGCCTGGACGCCGCTGAGCCCGGTGACGGTCGCGTTCTCCAGCGAGGTGCCCAAGGCCCAGCGGGCTACCGGCCAGCTGCTGTCGTTCAACGACTTCCACGGCGCGATCGACCCGCCGACCGGCAGCGGGGGTCTGGTCAACGGTGTTCCGGCCGGCGGGTCGGAGTACCTGGCCACCGCGGTGCGGAAGTTGCGCAGGGAGGCCGGGCGCACTCCCACCCTCACCGTCGGCGCCGGTGACATGGTCGGCGCCTCACCGCTGGTCTCCGCCGCATTCCACGACGAGCCGGCGATCGAAGCGTTGTCCACGTTGGGCCTGGACATCAACGCGGTCGGGAACCACGAGTTCGACGAGGGCGTCACCGAGTTGAAGCGCCTGCAGTACGGCGGATGTCACCCCACCGACGGCTGCCAGGACGGCGACGGGTTCGCCGGTGCGAGGTTCCGCTTCCTCGCCGCGAACGTCGTCGACAAGGCGACGAGGAAGCCGATCTTCCCCGCGTACACGATCCGCAGCGTCGGCGGCGTCAAGGTGGGCTTCGTCGGCATGACGCTCAGAGGAACGCCGAGCATCGTCAACCCGACCGGCATCACCAGCGTGGACTTCCTCGACGAAGCCGAGACCGCGAACAAGTACGCCGCCGAGCTGAAGAAGCGCGGCGTCCACGCGCTGGTCCTCCTGATCCACCAGGGCGGTAGCCAGACCGGGTCCACTGCCGACCCGTCCGGGTGCGCGGGCTTCGCCGGTGACATCACGCCGATCGTCGCGAAGGTCGATCCGGCATACGGCGTCGTGGCCTCCGGGCACACCCACCGTTTCTACAGCTGCGCGTTGCCCAACTCGTCCGGGAAGACCTCCGTGGTCACCAGCGCGGGCACCAACGGCGTGCTGGTGACCGACATCGACGCGACGTTCGACAAGCGAGCGGGCACCTTCTCCACCGTGTCCGCGCGCAACGTCATCGCGGAGAACGGCGTCCGGAACCCGGACGGCACCTGGAAGACCGACGCCAGCGGGGCCTACGTCCGCGACCCGGCCAAGGCCGACCCGGCGGTCAAGCGGGTCGCGGACAAGTACCGCGCCGCGGTCGCGCCGATCGCGAACGAGGTGATCGGGTCGATCACCGCGGACATCACGAACTCGAACAACGCCGCCGGGGAGAGCGCACTCGGCGACGTCATCGCCGACGCCCAGCTGAGGTACACCACAACCAGCGCGAGCGCCCAGATCGCGCTGATGAACCCGGGTGGTATCCGCGCCTCGCTGAACTACGCGAACTCCCCTGGTGGCGAGGCGCCGGGCCAGGTGACCTACGGCGAGGCGTTCACCGTCCAACCGTTCAACAACCTCGTGGTGACGCAGACGTTCACCGGGCAGCAGCTCAAGGACGTGCTCGAGCAGCAGTTCGTCGGGTTCGACGGGCAGACCACGCAGCGGATCCTGCAAGTCTCGGCCGGCTTCACGTTCTCGTACGACACGCGCGCCGCAGCCGGGTCGCGGATCACCACGATGACGCTGAACGGGGCGCCGATCGACCTGGCGACCTCGTACCGGGTGACGACGAACGACTTCCTCGCCAACGGTGGCGACGGGTTCACGAACCTCACCGAGGGCACCGCGCGGGCGACCGCACCGGGCTTCGACATCGACGCGCTCACCGCCTACCTCGGCGCCGGCACCCCGATCGCCCCGGGCCCGCAGAATCGGATCACTAAACTGGGCTGAATGGACGTCGATGCTCTGACCTGGAGCCCGCTGAGGGCGGGGCTGGCGTGCGGCCCCGTCGACGCCTCGTATTGGTCATACTCAAGTCGCCGGGGCCGCCCGTCAGCGTCGTTCTCAGCGGGCCGCGCATGATTGCGCGGTTTCGTGATCTGTGTGTGGACGCCACGGAGTCCGACGCCGAAGCGCTGGGCCGGTTCTGGGCCGACGTACTCGGAACGACGCTCACCGAAGGCGCAGGCTCGGGGTACCGCGTCGAGGCGAGACCTGAGGCGTCCCGGGCAACCCAGATCTGGGTCAACGTCGTTCCGGAAGCCCGGATCGGGAAGACCCGCGTCCACCTCGACCTGCGGCTGCCGGAGCCCGACCCGTCCCCGCTGGTGGCGCTCGGCGCCCGGGTGGTCACCGAGCCGGGCGCCGATCCGTGGTGGGTGCTCGCCGACCCGGACGGCAATCTGTTCTGCGCGTTCCCACCGAGGCCCGGTGCGCCGGCGGTCACCGAGGTCCCGGCGGCCCCGTTCGAGCTGGTCGTCGACTGTGGGGACTCGCTGGCCCAGGCGACGTGGTGGGCGGCGCAAGTCGGCGGCGAGGTGCGGCAGGCCGAGCACGGGGAGTACGCCTGGATCGAGGGTGCTGCGGGCTTCCCGTGGGACGCCTGGGTGTTCGGCCCGGTGCCGGAGCCGAAGGGCGTGAAGAACCGAGTGCACTGGGACGTCACGCTCGAAGGTCCCGATCCCGAGCCGCTGCTCGCCGCCGGGGCGGTCCTGCTCCGCCGCCCGGACGACGACATCCGGTGGTGGATCCTGGCCGACCCGGAGGGCAATGAGTTCTGTGCCTTCCCCGCCGATCAGCAGGAGTAGGTACTGTCGGGTACCACGTGCGACCACCGCCGGGAGGACCGCCGCATGCCCCATGACGCACTGACCCACGAACAGTGGACCGCCAACGGGTGGACGTTCGACGTCCAAGTCGGCGGCCCGTCCTCGGGTGAGCCGGTGGTCCTGCTGCACGGATTTCCGCAGAACGCCCGCGAGTGGGACGCGGTGAGCCGCCTGCTGCACGAGGCGGGGTACCGCACGTACGCGCCCGACCAGCGCGGCTACTCCCCCGGCGCGCGGCCCCAGGACGTCGACGCGTACCGGATGGACCACCTGGTGGCGGACGTCGTCTCGCTGCTGGACGCGCGGGACCTGGAGGCGGCGCACATCGTCGGCCACGACTGGGGTGCCGCGGTCGCCTGGCATCTCGCCGGACGCCACCCCGACCGCGTCCGCACGCTGACCGCGCTGTCGGTGCCGCACCCCCACGCGCTGGTGAACGCGCTACGGGACGACCCGGAGCAGAAGCGCAAGTCGGCGTACATGCTGTTCTTCCGACGCCGCTGGGTGGCCGAGCGCACCCTGCTGGCCTTCGACGCCCGACTGCTGCGCAAGTCGTTCGGCGGCTCGGGGGTGTCCCAGGCTGAGCTCGACCGGTACGTGCGCCCGCTGCAGGCGCCTGGCGCGTTGACCGGGGCGCTGAACTGGTACCGGGCGATGTCCGGCCGGGAGTCGGCGGAGGCGGCGCCGGTCCGCGTCCCCACGACCTATGTCTGGAGCGACGGCGACCTCGCGCTCGGCCGTACCGGGGCGGAGGCGTGCGGCACGTTCGTCGAGAGCGACTACACGTTCGTCGAGCTGCCCGGACTGAGTCACTGGCTCCCCGACCAGGCTCCGGAACGCATCGCCGAGGTCATCCTCGCCCGCGTGCGGAGCTAGGAACCGTCTCGGCGCGGATAATAGGGTAAATCATCTATTTCGCCCATAATCCTTGGTGACGGGCGCTCGGCAGAACGGCCGGGCCCGGACCGCCGGGGGTGGGCGTGCGGAAGCTGTCGGTCCGGGCCGCGACGGCGGCCGGCCTCCTCGTCGCCGTGCTCGGGGCCGCGGTCACCCACCCAGCGCCGCGCGCCGTCGCACAGCCGGAACCCAGTGGCGTTGAGCCACGGGCGGACAGACGAAACCTCGGGGTCGAGGACGACCTGCTCACGCCGCGCGAGGAGAAGCGCCGCGCACTCCGTCAGCGTGCGCTCGCCGACGTCATCGCCGGCCGGGCGATCCCGCGTCAGCGCGGCGCCAGCACGGTGGTCCGTCTCGACCCGAAAGACCCGAGGGAGAACGGGCGCCCCGGCGACTGGGTCGAGTTGGCCCGCGAGAAGACCGACCGGATCTTCGTCGTCCTGGTCGAGTTCGGCGACGAACGCCACCCCGACTTCCCCGACCGCGACACCGACGCGACGACCCCCGGCCCGGAGACGTTCGACGGTCCCCGCCACAACCAGATCCCGCGCCCGGACCGGACGAAAGACAACTCGACGGCCTGGCAACCCGGCTACGGCCCCGCCCACTACCGGCGGCTGTACTTCGGGCCCGGCGAATCACTCCGCACGTACTTCGAGGCCCAGTCGTCCGGTCGGTACAGCGTGCAAGGACAGGTAACCGACTGGGTGCGGGTCCGCTACAACCAGGCCCGCTACGGACGCTCGAACGGCACTCCCTGCAGCCGGAGCGTCTGCTCCAACACCTGGGCGCTGGTCCGCGACGCGCTCGCCCAGTGGGTCGCCGCCCAGCACCGCCGCGGCCGCACCGACGCCCAGATCCGGGCCGAGCTGGCCGCGTACGACCGGTGGGACCGCTACGACCACGACCGTGACGGCGACTTCGACGAGCCGGACGGCTACCTCGACCACTTCCAGCTCATCCACGCCGGCGGCGACCAGGCCGACCAGGAACCCCGCTACGGGGAGGACGCGATCTGGTCGCACCGCTGGAAGGCCTACTCGAACCTGGCGAAGAAGGCGGGGCCGCCCCGGAACAAGGACGGTGGCACGCAGATCGGCAAGACCGGGCTCTGGGTCGCCGACTACACCACCCAGCCGGAGAACGGCGGCGTCAGCGTCATCGCCCACGAGTACGGGCACGACCTCGGCCTACCCGACGCGTACGACCTGACCGGCGGTGACAGCCCGATGGAGTGGTGGTCGCTGATGTCGCAGAGCAGGCTCTCCCGGCCCGGCGAGGGCAACGGCACCCGCCTGGCCGACCTCGGTGCCTGGGAGAAGCTGCAACTCGGTTGGCTGGACTACGAGATCGCGGTTCCCGGGGCTTCCCGCCGGTTCACGCTGGGCCCGGCCGAGTACACCACCGACGACCCGCAGGCGCTCCTCGTCGTCCTGCCGAAGAAGCGGGTCACGACCCCGCTGCCGGCACCACCGCAGGGCCGGCGCAGCTGGTGGAGCAGCACCGACGACGAGCTGGACGCCACGCTCACCCGCCGTCTCCGCCTTCCGAAGGGCGGTCCCGCGACGCTGACGTTTCGGGCCCACTGGGACGTCGAGGACTGCGAGGCCGATCCGTGTGACTACGTCTACGTCGAGGTGGACGCCGGCACCGGTTGGCGCGCGATCGCCGGCTCGATCACGAAGGCCGCCGAGGGCCACGGCATCGACGGCAAGAGCAACGGGTGGAAACCGGCGACGTTCGACCTCTCCCGGTACGCCGGCCGCTCGATCGGGCTGCGCTTCCGGTACACGACCGATCAGGCGAGCGCCGGCCAGGGCTTTCTGGTGGACGACGTCCGCGTCGCCGTCGGCGGCGACCCGGTCGCTACCGAAGACGCCGAGGACGCCGCCGGGGGCTGGGCGGCGTCCGGCGGGTTCGTGCGGGTCACCGACCGGCACGTCGCCGACCGCGACCACTACTACCTCGCCGCCCACCGCACCGCCCGGTCCTACGACCGCTACCTGCAGCAGGGCCCGTACAACTTCGGCTGGCTGGACACCAAGCCGAACTGGATCGAGCGCTTCTCTTACGAGGAGGGTCTGCTGGTCACGTACTGGGACACGTCCCAGCGCGACAACAACGTCAGCGCGCATCCCGGGGCCGGGCGCAACCTGATCGTCGATGCTCATCCGCGCCCCATCCGCCGGATCGACGGCGAGCCGTGGCGCACCCGGGTCCAGCTCTACGACGCGCCCTTCTCCCTGCGCCGCCCGCGCTCGTTCACGCTGCACGTCAGCGGCCGGGCGTCCTATCTGCGGGGACAGCGTCCGCAGCCGGTGTTCGACGACAGCCGGCAGTACTGGTTCCCGGAGCTACCGCAGGCCGGCGTCAAGGTACCGAAGATCGGCGTCCGGCTCGGGGTGACCGGCGAGAGCGGCCCCCGGATCACGGTCGAGCTGTCCCGACGACCTACCGCGACACCGTCGGCAGCGCCGTGACCAGCGCTGCCAGGCCGGTCTCGTCGAGGAGGTCGACCGGGCGGACGGTGCGCACCGCGCGGACGTAGTGGAAGGCGGCGCTCACCTCCTCGACCGGGCAGCCGGCCAGCGCCGCCCAGGCCAGCCGGTAGGCGGCGAGCTGCACCTCGGCCGCCACCGCGGCCTCCCCGGACGGCGGGCGCCCGGTCTTCCAGTCGACGACCTCCCAGCCGTCGGTGGTGCGGAACACCGCGTCGATCCGGCCCCGCAGCACGATGCTCTCCCGGGGTCGCGCTCCCCCCAGCAGCGTCGCGAACGGCACCTCGACCTGCTGCGGTACCCGGTCGGCCCACTCGCTGCGCAGGAACGCCTCCTGCAGCGCGGGCAGGTCGTCGTCCGGCGTCTGGTCGGCATCGGCAGCGCCGGGCAACTCGTCCAGATCGAGCAGGCGGTCGGCGCCGAAACGTCGCTCCAGCCACGTGTGGAACGCGGTGCCCCGACGCGCCAGCGGCGCCGGGGGCGTCGGCACCGGACGCCGCAGCAGCCGCGCCAGCTCGTCCGGGTCGCGGCGCAGCAGTACCAGCTGCGAGACGGTGAGCTGGGACGGCAGCGGAACCTCGACCACGTAGTTGTCGGGCTCAGTCCCGTCGGGGCGGGCCCCCGCCCGCTCGGCCAGCAGCATCTCGGCCTCCTCGGCCCAGGCCGCACCGGCCTCCCGCTCCGCCTCGGTCTCCTCCGCGCTGCCGGCGGCCACCACCAGCGCCGCGGCCTCCTCGACCTCGTCCCGGCGGGCGCCGAGCGGATCGAACGGCCACGGCGCGACCCGACCGGCGACCAGCAGCGGGTTCACCGTCCCCAGCTCCGGCTCGTCGGTCCAGACGTCGACGGTGCCGCCGTCGTCTCCCGCGACACAGTGTTCGTGCACCTCGCGCAGGAACGGGGACGGGCCGCGGGGCTCGATCCCGGCGTCCCACCAGGCGCCGGAGCAGAGCAGGACGTGACGGGCCCTGGTCACCGCGACGTAGGCCAGCCGCCGCTCGTCGGCGAGCGCCCGGGCCTTCCACGCGTCGCCGAACCGGGCCAGCGCGGCTTTGGCTTCGCTCTGATCGGTCACTCCGGCCAGCACCAGCGACGGCAGGTCGGCAGCGTCCCCGCGGAGCTCGAACGGCAGCACGCCGAGCCCGCGGCTCCAGGTGTCGGACATCTTCGCCGTGCCCGGGAACACGCCGCCGGAGAGACCGGGCACCGCCACGATGTCCCACTCCAGGCCCTTGGCGGCGTGCACGGTCAGCACCTGCACCGCGCCGGCCCGCACGTCCACCTGCCCCGGCGCGAGGCCGCGCTCGCGCTCGTCGGCGGCCCCGAGATACGACAGGAACGCCGAGAGCGTCGGCGTCTCGGCCGCCTCGGCGAAGTCGGCGGCGACGTCGGCGAACGCGTCCAGGTGCGCTCGGGCCAGGGACGCGGTCCCCGGCGCGGCGGCGTCCAGCGTGCGGCTGCCGACCTCGATGTCCAGACCGAGCCGCCGCTCGACCTCGGCGACCAGGTCCGGGACCGGCTGGTTGACCCGCAGCCGCAGTGACCGCAGCTCAGCGGCGAACCGGGTCAGCCGCTCGTACCCGGTCGGCGAGTAGGCCTCGGCCGGACCCAGGTCGTCGAGCGCCTCGATGATGCTGCGCTCCTCGGCCTTCTCGATCGGGAGGTCTTCTCCCGGTCCGCCGGTGGCCTCCACCAGCTCACGGGCGCGGCGCCCCAGCGCGTCCAGATCGCGGGGACCCAGCCGCCACCGCGCACCGGACAGCAACCGGATCAACGCGGCGCCCGCCGTCGGATCGATCAGGACGTTGAGCGTCGCGACCAGGTCGCGGACCTCGGGCGTGGCCAGCAGGCCACCGAGGCCGACCACCTCGACCGGTAGCCCGGCTGCGCGCAGCGCGTCGGCCAGCCGCTCGAACTGGTTCCTGGTGCGGGCCAGGACCGCGACGGTCGGCGGTCGCTCACCGCCTGCTCGCCAGCGCGGGGCGATCTGCTGGGCGATCCAGAGCGCCTCGTCCTGCACCGTCTCGTGCAGCGCGCAGACCACCTCGCCGGGGTCGGGACGGTCGGGGGCGGCCTGCAGTTCGGGCACCGGCGTCCCGGCGACCGCGTCGGTCACCCACGACCGTGGACCGGCTCCGGGGGTGCCGCGGAGCGGCGCGGAGAGCGCGTTGGCGAGGCCAAGGATCTGCGGTCCGTTGCGCCAGCTGGTGGTGAGCGGCAGCACCGGCGTGTCGCCGGCCTTCCGCGGGAAGTGTTCGGGGAAGCGGGTCAGGTTGCCGGCGCTGGCGCCGCGCCAGGCATAGATCGACTGGCAGGGGTCACCGACCGCGGTGACCGGATGACCGTCACCGAACAGCGACCGCAGCAGCACCAGCTGGGCGTGGCTGGTGTCCTGGTACTCGTCGAGCAGGACCACCCGGTACCGCGCCCGCTCGACCCGGCCGACCTCGGGATGGTTGCTCGCGACCCGGGCCGCGCGGGAGACCTGGTCGGCGAAGTCCATCACCTCGTCCCGGCGCTTGCGCAGGTCGTACTCCTCGACCAGCGGCAGCAGCTGCAGCCGGGCCCGCTGCACGTCGAGTACCTTCTTCAGCTCCGGCGCCAGGTCGTTGCGCTGCCGCGGCCCCTTGGGCAGGGCGGTGATCCGGCGGACGAACGCCTCGGTCCAGCTCACCAGCTCGTCGGTGGTGCGGAGGTGCTCGGCGAGCTGACCGGCGAGGTCGAGCACCGCGGTCGAGACGGTCGGCGGTGTCCAGTCGACGTAGGACATGTCGCCGTCGTAGATCTGGACCGAGCCGCTGGCCAGCTGCCAGGTCCGGGCGTCGGTGAGCAGGCGTGCCGACGGCTCGTACCCGGCCCGCAGACCGTGCTCGGCGACGACCCGGGCGGCGTAGGCGTTGTAGGTGGCCACCGTCGGGTCGCCCACCTGGACGCTGCCCTGCATCACCGCCCGCAGCTGGCCCAGGCGCTGCCGTACCCGGTTGGCCAGCTCGGCCGCGGCCTTCCGGGTGAACGTGAGGCCGAGCACCTCCTCCGGCCGCACCAGGCCGTTGGCGACCAGCCAAACCACCCGGGCCGACATCGTCTCGGTCTTGCCGGAGCCGGCACCGGCCACCACGAGCACCGGCGCGAGCGGCGCCTCGATCACCGCGATCTGCTCGTCGGTCGGGCGGGGCAGGCCGAGGCGCTCGGCGATGTCCAGCGCGGAGAACGAGCCCGCGGGCCAACCGTCACTCATCGGTCACCTGACCCGACACGATCGGGCAGGACGCGGAGACCGCGCACATCCGGCAGTAGTTGTTCTGAGTGGCCACGAAGACGCTGCCGGCCATCCCGTCCGCGACGTCCTGCACCAGGCGTTCGGCCCACTGTGCGCCTTTTTTGGCAACACGGGGCGGCTCCTGCACCTGTTCGGTGGCCCGGCGGGTCGGCATACCGATGTGGACCAGCGAGGCACCGCCGGACTCGGTGCCGTGCTCGCCGAACGCACCGTGCTCGACCGCGAGCTGGTACACCCCGAGCTGCGGGTGGGTCGGGATGTTCTCGGCCGACGGCTTGCTCTGCCCGGTCTTGAGGTCGACGACGACCAGGCGGCCCTCGTCGTCCCGCTCCAGCCGGTCGACCCGTCCGCGGACCGTCGCCCGGCCGATCTCCACCGAGAACTCCCGCTCGACGGCGATCAGCTGACGCGGGTTGCGGGCCAGCCAGTCGGCGAGCCGCTCGACCATCTGGTTGGCCCGCTCGTGCTGCTTCCGCCCGTACCAGCCGGTGAGGTCGACCCGGCGCCAGCGCTCGTTGAGCCGGTCGGAGAGCGCCTGCAGGTCGGGAACGGCCTGCTCGGCGGTGACCTCGGCGGCGACGTCGTGCACCACGGTGCCGATGCCCTGCGCGGCACTGGTCGTCCCGCCTCCGCTGGTCTCCAGCAGCCAGCGCAGCGCGCAGGTCTGGAACGCCTCCACCCGGGACGGGGAGACCGCGACCATCTCGTGCGGGCCGCGCAGCGCCTCGGCGTCGGACAGCGGCGCGAATCCCCACCACTCGGCCGGGTCGGCGCCCGGCACCCCGGCGTCGGCCAGTTGCGCCAGCTGGCGGGCGGCCGCGCGTCGCCGTGCCGGGTCGCCCTCGCGGTCGAGCACCGCTCGGCGCAGCTCCGCGACGAGCGCGGGCAGCGTGAGCTGACGCGGGACGACGGCCTGCGGCCGGCCGCCGTCGTCGTCCCGTGGGACGAGCGGCTGCTCCGGCGGGTCGATCTCGTCCAGGAACCGGGACGCCTGCTCGGCGTCCTCGCCGTCGACGGTGTCCACCGCGGTCACCAGCAGCGCTCGGCGGGCCCGGGTGACCGCCACGTAGAACAGCCGGCGCTCCTCGTCGAGCAGCGCGGACAGGTGGCCGGCCAACTGGGGAGGGCGGCCGGCGACCAGATCGACGAGTTCCTCCGAGCCGAGCACGGTGCCGCGCGGCCGCAAATCCGGCCAGAGTCCTTCCTGGACCCCGGCGACCGCGACGACGTCCCACTCCAGCCCCTTGGCGGCGTGGGCGGTGAGGATCCGGACGACCTCGGCGCGCTGGCCGGTGGGCGCGATCGAGTCGCCGGGAATCCGCAGGTGCTCCAGGTAGTCGACGAACATCGTCGAGGTGGCGCCGGGCAGCCCGTCGACGAACTTGGCGGCCTGGTCGAAGAGCGCCATGGCGGCGTCCAGCGCGGCGTCGGCGTCGGCGCCCTCCGAACCGCCGCGCAGGCTCTCCTCCTCCCACCGCGGCCCCAGCCCGGACACCTCCCAGGCCGCCCACACGACGCTCTCCGGCGACGCACCGGGGACCGCAGCCGCGTCCCGGATCGCGCTCAGGACGGCCGCGACCCGGCGGGCCGGCCGACCCCACTCCGAGTCCACCGGGATCAGGTCCCGCGGGTCGGCCAGCGCCTCGGGCAGCAGCTCGGCCGAGGAGCGGGTGTCCCCACCGGCGGACGCGACCAGCCGCAGCTGTTGCCGCAACCGGCGCAGGCTCAGCGCGTCGGCGTCACCGAGCGGCGAGGTGAGCAGGCCGACCGCCGCCGCGTCGTCCAGCCGCTCCGGGTGCAGCGCGACGCCGAGCGCGCGGACCAGCGGCGCCACGCCCCGCTGCTGGGCCAGCGGCAACTCGTCGGTGTCCACCTCCACCGGTACTCCCGCGTGCACCAGGCCGCGCCGGAGCGTCCCGGCCGACCGCGGTGCGGACCGGACCAGGACCGCCATCCGCGACCAGGGCACACCGTCGATCAGGTGCGCACGGCGCAGCCGGTGCGCGACGTAGGCGGCTTCCTGGGTGGCGCTGCGGACGACCACGACCTCGACGCCGTCGGCCAGCGCAGGCGGCGTCTCCGGACCGAGGTGGGGCGTGCGCTGCCGGACGCCACCCCGGAGCCTGGTCGCGACGCGGTCGGCGGTCTCCTGCAGCGTCGGGCCGGCCCGGTGCGCGGTGCCGAGGACGATCGTCGGCGCCGGTACGCCCTCGGCGGTCGGGAAGTCATCGACGAACGAGCGGACGCCGCCGGGATCGGCACCGCGGAAGCCGAAGATCGACTGGTCGGGGTCACCGGCCGCGACGAGGAACCGGCCGCCGCCGCAGAGCAGCCGGAGCAACTCGCGCTGTGCGGGATCGGTCTCCTGGTACTCGTCGACGAAGACGTACCGGCGGGCGCGGCGTTCCTGCTCGAGAAGCTCCGGATCGTTGCGCAGCAGGCTGACCGCTTCCTGGATGATCAGCGCGCTGTCGTAGGCGATTCCCGACGCGGTCGTTCCGCTGTCCCGCAACTCGAGGACGTCGAAGTACTGCTGGAGGAACCGGGCGGCCGCCCGCCAGTCGTCCCGATCCTGCCGTTGGCCCAGATCGTCGAGGCCGACCGGGTCGATGCCGCGCTCCAACGCGCGGAGCATCAGGTCGCGGAGTTCCGCGGCGAAGCCGCGCGGCGCCTGCAGTTGCTCCGGGTCGGGCCAGCGGACGCCGATGCCCTCCACGTTGCCGTCGAGCAGCTCCCGGATCAGCGCGTCCTGCTCCGGCCCGGTGAGCAGGCGAGGCGGACGATCGTCCCGCGACGAGGCGTCCCGGCGCAGCAGGCCCCAGGCGTACGAGTGGAACGTCCGGGCCAGCGGCTCGGTGGTGGTGCGGCCGAGCCGCTCGGTGATCCGCTCGCGCAGACGGCCGGCGGCCTTGCGTCCGAACGTGAGGACGAGGACCGACTCCGGGTCGGCGCCCGCCCCCACGCGGGCCACCACCGACTCGACGATCGTCGTGGTCTTGCCGGTGCCCGGCCCCGCCAGAACGAGGAGCGGGCCGGCGGTGTGCTCCGCGACGGCGCGCTGGTCGGCGTCGAGCGGGAACTCCCGAGCCGGCTCGACCGGCGTCCGCACCAGCCGGTACCGGTTCTCGGGGCGCCGGCCTCGGCCTCCCCGGCCCGCGCCGGAGCCGGGCGAGGTGCGTTGAACCGGCGGGGCACCGGCTTCCGCCGCGTGTGCCGCGACCTCGGCCGCCGCACGAGCCGCCGATGCGCGGGCGGCAGGGCCGGCGAACGTCGCCGGCACCTCCGCGACCCCCGGCTCTCCTTCACCCACCTTCGCATGAGACCACGCGAGCCCGACAAGAGTCGCCCCGCCCCACCGCGCGGTTCCGAGATTGACTATGTACTCGGCGTATACTCTCAGCGTATAGTGGCCGCATGAGCGTCCCCCTCACCCTGCTTGGCCTGCTGGAACGCGAGCCCAGCCACGGCTACGACCTCAAACGCGACTACGACACGTTCTTCGGCCGCGGGAAGCCGCTGTCGTTCGGGCAGGTGTACTCCACGCTGAGCCGGCTGAGCCGGGACGGCAAGGTGGTGGTCGGCGAAGTCGCCCCCGGCGAAGGTCCGGAGCGCAAGCGCTACGTCATCACCGACCGCGGTGCGACCGAGGTCGACACCTGGCTCACCGAGCCGGTCGAGCCCGAACCGAACCTGCAGAGCATCTTGTTCTCCAAGGTCGTGCTCTCGCTGATGCTGCAGCGCCCGGCCGAGGAGTACCTCGATCGCCAGCGCAGCGCGCACTTGGCCCGGATGCGCGAGCTCACCGAGATCAAGCGCAAGGGCGAGCTGGTCGACGGGCTGCTCGCCGACCACGGCCTGTTCCACCTGGAGGCCGATCTGCGGTGGATCGACCTGACCAGTGCCCGGCTCGAATCCCTCGCGAAGGCGGTGCGGTAATGATCCTGGAAGCCCGCGACCTGGAGTTGTCGTTCGGCGCCACCCCCGCACTGCGCGGCGCTGCGTTGCAGATAAAGGCCGGCGAGGTGCTCGCGATCATGGGCCCCAGCGGGTCCGGTAAGTCGACGTTGCTGCACTGCCTGGCCGGGATCCTGGTGCCGTCGTCCGGTGAGGTGTGGTTCGACGGGACGCGCTTGGACACGCTGTCCGAGGAGAAGCGGAGCGCGCTGCGTCGGGACCGGTTCGGCTTCGTGTTCCAGTTCGGGCAGCTCGTACCGGAGCTGACCGCGGTGGAGAACGTCGCCCTCCCGCTTCTGCTGGCCGGGGTCCGGCGGGCCGCCGCGGTGAAGCAGGCGGAGCCCTGGTTCGAACGCCTCGGATTGGAAGGGTTGGGCAACCGCCGGTCGGGCGAGTTGTCCGGCGGGCAGGCGCAGCGGGTGGCGCTGGCGCGTGGGCTGGTGACCGGGCCCGAGGTGCTTTTCGCCGACGAGCCGACCGGCGCGCTCGACTCACTCACCGGCGAGCAGGTGATGGACCTGCTGGTCGACAACGCCCGCGAGCACGGGACCACGGTGATCCTGGTGACGCACGAGGCGCGAGTAGCTGCCTACGCCGATCGCGAGGTCGTCGTCCGGGACGGTCGGGTCAACAGCCCGGTGCTGGCCCCGTGATCGGCTTCGGCTTGCGGCTCACGGTCGCTGGTGGCCGGGAGGCGATCGCTCGGCTCGTGCTGATCGCCACCGCGGTCGCGCTCGGCACGGTCCTGCTGCTCTCGATCGTCGCCGCCGTCAACGCGGTCGACCGCCAGAACGAGCGCGGCGCCTGGCTACTGACCAGCGGTCAGCGGACCACCGACGACCCACTCCAGTGGTTGGTCCGGGAGGACTTCTACGACGGCCGGACGATCGCCAGGGTGGACGTCGCGGCGGTCGGTCCGGACGCACCGGTGCCGCCCGGCGTCGACCGGCTGCCCGGGCCCGGCGAGTACTACGCCTCCCCCGCCCTGCGCGAGCTACTGGCCGACACCCCTCGCGAGCAGCTCGGCGCCCGCTACCCCGGCCGGGACGTCGGCACGATCGGCGACGCGGCGCTGCGGGATCCGGAGGCGCTCGTCATCCTGGTCGGGTCCGCCCCGGACCAGATGCCGGCCAGCGCTCCCCGGATCGCCCGGTTCAACACCGAGGTACCGGCGCTCCAGACTGCGGCGATGCGTCTGATCCTCGGTGTCGTCGGCGCCGGGCTGCTGTTCCCCGTGTTGATCTTCGTCGCGACGGCGACCCGGCTCTCGGCGGCCCGCCGCGAGCAGCGGTTCGCGGCGATGCGTCTGGTCGGCGCGACGCCACGGCAGGTCTCGACGATCGCGACCGTGGAGTCGGCGGTCGCGGCCGCACTCGGCACCGCGCTCGGGTTCGTGGCGTTTGTCGGAGTGCGGCGGCCGCTCGCGGAGGTGTCGTTCACCGGCGCGCCGTTCCACGCCGAGGACGTCGTCGTGCACTGGCCCGGCATGCTGCTGGTCGCGCTCGGCATCCCGTTGGCGGCTGCGGTGGCCGCCCGGATCACGCTGCGGCGCGTCCGCACGTCGCCACTCGGCATCGCTCGCCGGGCCACGCCGCGGCCACCCCGGGCGTACCGGCTGATTCCGCTGGTGGCGGGCATCGTGGAGTTGGCGTGGTTCGTCGGACGACGTCCGGAGAGCACCAACGGCCAGACCGCCGCGTACCTCACCGGCATGCTGCTGATCATGGTCGGCCTGGTCATCGCCGGTCCGTGGCTGACGATGCTCGGCTCCCGCGTGCTCGCTGCGCGGTCCAGCCGCCCGGCGACGCTGATCGCCGCCCGCCGGCTCGCCGACGATCCCAAGGCCGCGTTCCGAGCGGTCAGCGGCCTGATTCTGGCGCTGTTCGTGGCGAGCACCGCGATCGGCGTCATCACGACGATCGTCGCGAACCAGGGCTCGGACCGGGCCGGGGCCGCCGCCAGCATGATGGTGATGTCGTTCGACGATCGGGAGCCGAAGGTCCTGATGCCCACCGCGGTCGACGGTGCCGTGGAGCGTTCCGGGCTCCGGTCGGTCGACGGGGTGCAAGCCGTGACGCTGGTCCGGTCCGATCCCTACCAGCCGCGGACCGGTGGGTCCCGGTACGGCCCGTACTCCGGTCTCGTGCTCTGCAGCGACCTCGCCCGGACGCCCGAGCGCGGCTCGTGCGCCCCGGGCGCCGAGGTCGCCTCCGTCTGGCCGTCGATCCTCTCCGGTCAGGTCGACGAGGACGAGGAGTCCAGCGGTGGCGCGAAGCAGTTCGACGCCGCCGGGCGCCGCATCTGGCCGACCGCCCGGATCTCCACCGAGGAACTGCTCGCGAAGGTCCACGTGGGCTGGATCCTGGTCGACACCGACGGAGCACCCGCGACGCTCGAGCACGCCCGCACGCTGCTCGAGACGACGTTCCCCGGCTACCCCGTTCCGCCGGGTACCGACAACGACTACAACGCCAGCTTCAACGACAGCCTGGTGATCTGGCAGCGTCTGGCCCAGATCGTCATCGTCGGCAGCCTGCCGATCGCCGGCTGCAGCCTGGCGGTGAGCGTCGTCGGTGGGTTGATGGAGCGGAAGCGCCCGTTCAGTCTGCTGCGCCTGTCCGGCGTGCCGCTCCGAACGCTGCGCCGAGTGGTGACGCTGGAGAGCGCGGTGCCGCTATTGACCGTCGCTGCGGTGGCGATCGGTACCGGCTTCCTCGCCGCCCACCTGTTCCTGCGGGCGCAGCTGGACTACTCGCTACGCGCCCCGGGGATGGCGTACTACGTGTTCGTGCTGGTGGGGATCGCTACGTCTCTCGGCGTGCTGGCTTCGACGCTACCCCTGCTGCGGCGGATCACCGGCCCGGAGACAGCACGGCACGAGTGACGGTCGCGAACTCGTCGGGGTCCGTCAGGTAACCGACGTGCGCACCGGGGAACTCGGCGATCGAGAGGTTCAGCCGGGACGCGAGTACCTGGTTCGGGCGGTACGGCAGAAGGTAGCCGCCGACGTCCCGGGACTCGCGTCCACCGGCGAGCACCAGGCGGTCCCGCGCGCGCTTCAGCGCACGGAGGTCGGGCACCCGGCGGACGTACTGCCGCAGCTCGTGCTCCAGAAAGAACTCCTGGTTGGACGCCATCCGCGGGAGCATCTCGGTCGGGTACGGGTCGCTCGATGGCTCGGGCGTTCGGAGCCCGACCGCCGCGCTGAACACCCGGAGAGCGATCGCGGCGCCGTCGCTGCGGTAGGTCGCGTGGACGTCGTCGAAGAGCGCGAGCCAGCGGGCGGCGTCCGGTAACAGCGGCACCAGCGGTGGTTCGTGCGCGACGACCCGCCGCACCCGTTCCGGGCACCGGGCGACGAGGTGCAGCGCGACGATCGCACCGGAGCTGCTGCCGAGAACGTATCCGGGCGCATCGTTGAGCAGGGCCAGCGCGTCCTCGACGTCGTCGGTGAGGCGCCGGTCGTCGTCCGGCGGGGCGCCGGTCCGGCTGCGGCCGAAACCGCGCCGGTCGTAGGTGACGACCGTGAAGGTGTCGGCGAGCGCGTGCGGCAGGGCGCCGAAGCTCGCCGCTTCCCCGGTGCCGCCGGGGATCAGCAGCAGCACCGGGCCGCTCCCCC
This sequence comes from Cryptosporangium minutisporangium, assembly GCF_039536245.1. Taxonomy (NCBI): domain Bacteria; kingdom Bacillati; phylum Actinomycetota; class Actinomycetes; order Cryptosporangiales; family Cryptosporangiaceae; genus Cryptosporangium; species Cryptosporangium minutisporangium. The sequence goes on from NZ_BAAAYN010000041.1 coordinate 44,682, forward strand.
GCGCCTCGACGTACAACTCCGCGCCGGGCACCCGCTTCCGCTGGGCGATCAGGACGTCGCTCATGCGGCGTTCCGTAGGTGATCCTCGGCCGCCGAGCGGAGATCGGCGAGGCTCACCCCGGCACCGACGACCACCTGCGCGGCCAGACCCTCGCCCTCCCGGATCAGGCCCAGCAGAATGTGCTCGGCGTTGATCTCGCGGTGCTTGAGCCGGATCGCCTCCCGCAGGGAGAGTTCCAGCACCTTCCTCGCCCGCGGCCCGAATCGCGTCCCGCGCTGCGGGCGGCGGAACAATCCCTTGCGCTCCGGCTCCGGCGGCGGCGTGGTCCAGCTCTCGTCGCCGAGCGACCGTTCCACGCTGGCGAGTACGGCGTCGAGGTCGATGCCGATCGCCTTCAGTGCCTCGGCGTCGTCGTCGGTCAGGATCCGGTTGGCGCCGCCGACGGTCCGGACGACGTCCGCGCGGACCTGGTCGTATCGCAGCCCGGCGGCGTGCAACACCGGGTACGCGCTGTTGGTGTCGTCGGCGAGCATCGCGAGCAGCAGGTGCTCGGTGCCGATCACCGGATGGCGCAGCTCCCGGCCTTCGGCCTGCGCACGGACGACGACTTCGCGAGCATCCTTGGTGAACCGTTCGAACATCGGTGCCCTCCTCCTCAGTCGCGGGAGCCGGGGACGCGCCCGGCGTACTTCTTGTGGACGGCCTGCTTGCTGACTTCGAGGACCTCGGCGATCTCCTGCCAGGACCAGCCCGCACGGCGGGCGTTCTCCACCTGCACCGCTTCCAGCGTTTCGGCCAGCCGGCGGAGCGCGCGGACGGCGCGTAGGCCGACCCTCGCGTCCTTGCTGCCGGCCGCTGCGGCCAGCTCCGTTGCCTCACTCATGTCGTCAACGTTAGTTGACACTACGGCATTCGTCAACCCACGTTGACGCGCTGCGCACAGCAGAGGTCACCCTCGCCGGAGGGCACACGCAGTGGATGTCGCGCTTCCCGGACAACACACGCAGTGGATGTCGCGCTTCCCGGACAACACACGCAGTGGATGTCGCGCTTCCCGTGCCATGGCACGGGAAGCGCGACGACCATTCCGCGAGAACCCGGGAACGGCGACAACCAGCCCGCGGCCGCAGGAATCCAGCCTTGGGGGCTTACGGCGTGTAGAGGCGCCCGAAGAACTCCACGAGCAGACGCTCGCGCAGGCGTGGCGGAGCGGCCGCGAGCAGCGCGTTGATCTCGGCCATCCGGGTCGGCAAGGCGAACCCGCCGTCCCCGCCGCCGAGGCCCGCCGCTGCGAGAAGGCCCCCGAACTCCTCGGGAGTCAGCGTCGACGGATCGAGCGCCTGGAGCGCCTCGACGATCCCCGGATCCACCGCCACCGGTCCGTGGGCACGTGCGGCGTCCACCGCGTCCCGGAGGTCGTCGAGGAACGACTCGAGCTTCGGGCTGCTGGCAGCGGTGACGGTCAGGTGCAGGTTCGGCGGGAGCGCACCGAACGCGAACTGCGGCTGGACGTACCAGCCCCGGACGGTCAGCTCGTCGGCGAGCACGAACAGGTCCGGGCCGGCATCCGTGGCTCCGAACGCCACCAGGCTGGCGTCCGGCGGGCCGAGCACCCGGAGGCCGCCCACCGCCGCCACCCCCGCTATCAGCGCCCGGGTCGCGGCCAGCGTCTGCTCGGCCAGCGCGAGGTAACCCTCCTCGCCCAGGTGCCGGAGGACCGCCCACGCCGCGGCCAGTGGTGCCGCGGACTTCGTCGACTGCATCGTCGCGTTGATCATCGAGTAGCCCGGCCAGTCCGCGAACGCGAAGTACTGGCTGCGCCGGAGTTCCGCGTCCCGGTGCAGCAGCACCGACGTTCCCTTCGGCGCGTAGGCGTACTTGTGCAGGTCGACCGAGAGGCTGGTGACGCCCGGCACGTTCAGGTCGAACGCGGGCAGCTCGACGCCCAGCCGACGCCAGAACGGCAGCATCCACCCGCCGATACAGGCGTCCACATGGCACCGGACGCCGCGCTCCGCAGCCGCCGCCGCGATCTCCACGACCGGATCGATCACCCCGTGGGCGTAGGACGGCGCGCTGGCCACCACGAGCACCGTCCGCTCGGTGATCGCCGCGGCGACGTCGGCCGGGTCCGGGCGGAACGTGACCGGGTCGACGTCGACCGGGATCAGCTCCACCCGGAAGTACTCCGCCGCCTTGGCGAACGCGGCGTGCGCGGTCACCGGCGCCACCAGCTGCGGACGCTCGACGTCCGGGCGCCCGTCCCGCGCGGCCTTCACCGCCAGCAGGATCGACTCGGTGCCGCCGGACGTCACGGTGCCGACCGTCCCCGGCCCGCCGCCGAGTAACCCGGCGGCCGCGGCCACGACCTCGTTCTCCATCGTGAGCAGCGACGGGAACACGGTCGGGTCGAGGCCGTTGACACCGGTCACCGCCGCGGCGGCCTGCTGCGCCAGCGCGTCGAGCCCGGCCAGCCCGGAGTCGTAGACGTACGCCCAGGTCCGTCCGCCGTGCGTCGGCAGGTCGCCGGACCGCAGTGTCGCCAGCACGGCGAGGACGTCGTCGGCCGGCGCGCCCTGCTTGTCGAGGCTCATGCTTCTCCGTGGGTCGAGGTCGCCCCGTCGGTCGGAGCCACCTTGTCGGTCGGGGCCGCATTGTCGGTCGGCGCTGCCCGGTCGGTCAGGGCCGCCAGGCGGGCCGGGGTCAGGTCGTAGCGGCGCAGCAGTGGCAGTGCGACCAGCACGATCACCGCGGGCAGCAGCGTGAAGCCGAGGACGATCGCGGTCCTGGCGCTGTCCGGCTGAGCCTCGGCGTCCACCCCGGACCGATAGCCGCCGAGCTGCAGCACAAGCCCGAAGAGGCCGGGGCCGAGCGCGAGCCCGAGCGTCTCGCCGCCGGTCCACAGCCCGGTGAACACCCCGGCCTGGCGGCGGCCGGTGACCGCCTCGTCCGCGGCGATCGTGTCCGGCAGCATCGCCAGGCCGAACACCTGCTGGCCGGCGTACCCACAGCCGACCAGCGCGGTCGCGCCGAGCACCGCGCCCAACGGCGCGTCACCGAGCGCGAACGCGGCCCCGGCCAACAGCGCACCGACCGCGAACAGCACCGAGCCGACGACGTACCCGGCGCGTTTGCCGATCCGATCGCCGACCTTGCCCCACACCGGCGTGACCACCAGCGCAGGGCCCACGAAGCAGAGGAACAGCAGGGAGGTCGCCCCCGCGTCGCCGAGCGGACCCGCGGCGGCGTAGTCGGTACCGGCCAGCATCACGCCGATGCCCACGGCTTGGACCACGAAGCAGCCGAGCAGCAGCGCGAACGGACGGTTCCGCCGCGCCACGGCGAGCTGCTTGCGCAGCGACGGCTCGCTCTCGTGCGCCGGGCCCACCGGCGCGCGCCGGGTGCCCCAGAACGCCGCGAGCGCCCCCGCAGCGATCAGCACGGCGACAGCCAGACCGGCGACGCGGTAGCCGGCGAGGCCACCGCCCGCGGCGTCCCGGATCGCGGGTGCCGCACCACCGGAAGCGAGGATGGCGAGCGCCAGCACTGCGATCCGCCAGGTCATCAGCCGGGTGCGCTCGGCGTAGGGGTCGGCGGTACCAGCAGTGATCTCGGCCGGCATCGCGACGTAGGGCACCTGGAAGAACGCGAACGCGGTGGCGGTGGCCAGGAACGCGAGCGTCACGTAGGCGGCACCCGCCGCGCCGGTGAACGGTCCAGCGAACAACGCGGCGAACGTGACCGCGGTGCTCAGACCGCCGATGAGCAGGTACGGACGGCGCGGACCCCAGCGGGACGTCGTCCGGTCGGAGATCCGGCCCGCCACCGGGTTGAGCAACACGTCCCAGGCTTTGGGTAACAGGACGAGCAGGCCGGCGAGCCCGGCGGCGACGGCGAACGTGTCGGTGAGGTACGGCAGCAGCAACAGCCCCGGCACCGTCCCGAACGCACCGTTCACCACGGAGCCGGCCGAGTACCCGACCCGGATGCCGCGCCCCAGCTGGGGCGTCGCCGAAACCGGAGTGACTGTCACGTTTGCATCCTGGCGGCTCCGGTGGGCACGGCGGAAGTAGTGAGATCGAACACGACAAGGTCCCCGCTCCTGTCACGTTCGGTCGCCGTCGCATTCTGGCGTCCGGCACCACGCCCGGCTGCCCCCGACGGCGCCACGGCTGCCGAGATCGCGAGACCTCGACGACGGCCACGGGCGGAGAAGGGTTCAATGGGCCGGTGACCGCAGCGCCTCCGAGTGAGTACGTCGAGCAGGTCCTGGACGTCGTCGATGCGATCCCGCCCGGCCGGGTGATGAGCTACGGCATGGTCGCCGAGGTCGTCCGGGAGCGAACCGGCAGCGGGTCGGCCCGCACCGTCGGCGCGGTGATGGCGCGGTACGGCGGCGCGGTGCCGTGGCACCGGGTGGTGGCCGCCGACGGTCGGCTCCCACCGGGCCACGAGGACGAGGCGACGCGCCGCCTCCGTGCCGAGGGCGTCGCGTTCCGCGGCGTCAAGGTGGCGATGAACGCCACCCGCTGGTGGCCCGGAGAACCGGCGTAGCCGGCAGCGTCGAGCCTCCCGACTGTCGAGAGACGTCGGTTCCGACCAATCGGCAGCGCCACGAGCGTGTGGCTGTCCCCGGATCGAGGTATGGGGCTGGGCATCCGACGGCGGCCGGACCGGGAGGTAGCCATGAGCGTGATGCGCAGAAAATCGGTGGAGCAGGCCATTCGGGAGACCGAAGAGCCCGAACATCGGCTGCGGAAGGATCTGTCCGGACTGGACCTCACGGTCTTCGGTGTCGGCGTCATCATCGGGACCGGAATCTTCGTGCTCACCGGCGAAGCAGCGAAGGAGTCCGCCGGGCCGGCCGTCGCGATCTCTTTCGTTCTCGCGGCGATCGCCTGCGGCCTGGCCGGGCTCTGTTACGCGGAGTTCGCCTCCACGCTGCCGGTGGCGGGTAGCGCCTACACGTTCTCCTACGCGGGCATCGGCGAGCTGGTCGCCTGGATCATCGGCTGGGACCTGATCCTGGAGTTGTTGATCGGTGCCGCCACCGTGTCGGTCGGTTGGTCGCAGTACCTCGCCGTGCTGCTGGAGTCGATCGGCTGGGAGCTACCGGCCTCGATCGCCAGCGCCGAGGACGGGGTCTTCAACCTGCCGGCGGCGCTGGTCGCGCTGGCACTGACCGCGGTGCTGGTCACCGGCATCCGCATCTCGTCGCGGCTGAACGCGATCGTCGTGACGATCAAGATCGCGGTGGTCCTGTTCGTGATCGTCGCCGGGTTGTTCTTCGTCAAGGCGTCCAACTACTCGCCGTTCGTGCCGCCGAGCAAGCCCACGGAGGGTGAGTCCGGCCTCTCCGCCACGCTGATCCAGACGATCTTCGGTTCCGGCCCGGCCAGCTTCGGGGTCAGCGGCATCCTGGCCGCCGCCGCGCTGGTGTTCTTCGCCTACATCGGTTTCGACGTGGTGGCGACCGCCGCCGAGGAGACCCGTAACCCGCAGCGGGACGTGCCGCGCGGAATCCTCGGCTCGCTGCTGATCTGCACGGTCCTCTACGTCGCGGTGTCGCTGGTCGTCGTCGGCATGCAGCGCTACGACCAGTTGGACCCGGAAGCCCCGCTGGCGACCGCGTTCCGCGACGTCGGACAACCGTTCTTCGCGGACCTGATCACGATCGGCGCGCTGGCCGGTCTGACCACGGTGATCATGGTGCTGATGCTCGGCCAGAGCCGGGTCGCGTTCGCGATGAGCCGGGACGGGCTGCTGCCGCGGGGCCTGGGCAAGGTGCACCCGCGGTTCGGGACGCCGTACGTCATCACGATCATCGTCGGTGTGATCGTCGCGGTGCTGGCTGGGCTGCTGCCGCTCTCCGCGCTCGCCGAGATGGTCAACATCGGGACGCTGTTCGCGTTCGTGCTGGTGTCGATCTCGGTGCTGGTGCTCCGCCGCACCCGCCCCGACTTGCCGCGGGCGTTCCGGGTGAAAGCGCTGCCGCTGGTCTCGACGCTCGCCGTCACCTCGTGCGTCATCCTGATGCTGTTCTTGCAGGTCGCGACCTGGCTGCGGTTCCTGGCCTGGATGGCGATCGGGATCGTCATCTACTTCGCCTACGGCCGGACCCATTCCCGGCTGGCCCACGCCGAGCGGGAGCCCGCGCGCGTCGACTGACCCGGAACGATGTGGCGTTGGGCTCGCCATGGTGAGCCCAACGCCACATCATTCGGCCGCATGCGCTTTTAGTACTCGGGGAGGCTCGGGTCGATCTGCTTGACCCAGCCGATCACGCCACCCTGCACGTGCACGGCGTCCTTGAACCCCGCGCCCTTGACCGCGGCGAGCGCCTCGGCCGACCGGATGCCGGTCTTGCAGTAGAGGACGATCTGCTTGTCCTGCGGGAGCTGCGCGAGCGCCTGGCCCATCAGGATGTCGTTCTTCGGGATGAGCGTCGCGCCCGGGATGCTCACGATCTCGAACTCGGCGGGCTCACGGACGTCGACCAGGTAGAAGTCCTTGCCGGCGTCGGCCCACTCCTTGAGCTCGGAAGCGGTGATCGTCGATCCGCGAGCCGCGTCCTGCGCCTCCTCGGAGACCGTGCCGCAGAACTCCTCGTAGTCGATCAGGCCGGTGATCGGCTCCGCCTCGGGGTCCTTGCGGATCTTGATCGTCCGGTACGACATCTCCAGGGCGTCGTAGACCATCAGCCGGCCGAGCAGCGTCTCACCGATGCCGGTGATCAGCTTGATGGCCTCGGTGGCCTGCACGGACGCGATCGACGCGCAGAGAATGCCGAGGACGCCGCCCTCGGCGCAGCTGGGCACCATGCCGGGCGGCGGCGGCACCGGGTACAGGTCGCGGTAGTTCGGCCCGTGCTCGTCCCAGAACACGCTGACCTGGCCCTCGAACCGGTAGATCGAGCCCCAGACGTACGGCTTGCCGAGCAGCACCGCCGCGTCGTTGACCAGGTACCGGGTGGCGAAGTTGTCGGTGCCGTCGACGATCAGGTCGTAGTCGCGGAAGATGTCCAGCACGTTGTCCGACTCGAGCCGGGTCTCGTGCAGGATCACGTTGACGTACGGGTTGATCTCCTTGACCGAGTCCCGCGCCGACTCCGCCTTGCTGCGGCCGATGTCGGACTGGCCGTGGATGATCTGGCGCTGCAGGTTCGACTCGTCGACGGTGTCGAACTCCACGATGCCGAGCGTCCCGACACCCGCGGCGGCCAGGTACATGAGCGTCGGCGAACCGAGCCCACCCGCGCCCACACACAGCACCTTGGCGTTCTTCAACCGCTTCTGCCCGTCCATCCCGACGTCGGGGATGATCAGGTGCCGCGAATAGCGGCGCACCTCGTCGACGGACAGCGACGCGGCCGGCTCGACCAGCGGCGGCAGGGCCACGAGCTGCTCCTTCCATGCAAAGAGTCTGCGCCGGTACGGCGCCTCCACCGGTTGGGAACCGGCATCGGAAGCCCATTGTTCCCGACGCCCAAGTAGTGGGACAGCCCGTGGAACGGTCAGTGTTCCCGGCCCTCGGCTACAGGACCGCAGCCGTTACTGGCCCGACGTCGACTGGCCGGTCAAGTAGCGGCCGTTGACGAACGGCCAGGCGTTCGGCGCGCAGCCTTGCAGGCCGAGCGTCTGCTGCTGCATCACCGGCGCGGGTTTGCCGCGTCCGCCGCAGCGCACGTGTCCGTGGCCGAGCTGGTGGCCCATCTCGTGGTTGACGACGTACTGGCGGTAGGTCGCCAGGTCGCCCTTGAACGCCGGCACCGCGAGCAGCCAGCGCGCGAGGTTGATGACGACCTTGTCGCCGGTCCGGCACGACGTGTAACCGGCCGGGTCCAGCCCACCGGCGCGGCAGATCGTGTTCGTGGTCTCCGGCGTGGCGAGCAAGATCACCGCGTCCACGGTGCCGCCGGTCACCCGCTGGAAGCGCCACCTCTTCGCCGCGGTCCAGCCGCGCGGATCCGACAGCGTGGCGTCGACGGCCGCGGCGAAGTCGTCGGGCTTCTGCCCGGACCCGCGCTCCACCCTCACCTGGTAGCGGACGAGCGTCCCGGCGGTACCGCGGACCGGCGTCGTCCCGCTCGCGGTGGTGAACGCCCCGCTGCCCCGTTTCGGCACCGAGACGGCAGGCGACGCGCTGGGGCTCGCCTCCGGCTGGATCGCCTCACCGCTCGGATTGGTCGTCGCGGACGGCACCGCGGACGGAAGCGCCGCGGTCGTCACCCGGGTCCGTTCGACCTGCTCCTGTTCCGTCCGGCTACCCCGGACCAGATCCACCAGCACGAGGACGCAGGTGAGCAGCGTCAGCAGGACCAGGAACCGCCGCCGACGCCGGGCGGCGCGCCGCCGCGCGGCGCGCAGATAGCTCGCGGAGGCTCCGGAGTGCGGTGGTGCCGACGCGGGACGATCACCGGGCCGGCGTCCGCGGCGGATCTCCGTGCGCACGGCGTGCCGCGCCCGGTGTTCCGCATCCGGATGACCGACGCGGCGCACACGTCGCTCCCGGAACGCGTCGGTGCGTGGCTCGGGCGCCACCCGACGCCGGCTGTCCGGGCGGCGATCGTCCGGCGACTGTGCGGGGTCGTCTCCGCGTACGGACGGGCCCGCGGTCCGCTCGCTCAGTTCGCCTCCCCGGTCACTGTGTCCCCAGCCCCACCGCGGTTTACCCCGTGCACCACCAAGAATGCCCTTGCATCAACCCACGGCGGAGCGAATCTTCCGGTCCAGCAACGGAAGAACTGCCCGAGCCACGATACGGGGCGATTCGAGTTGAGCTGTATGTCCCACACCGCGTAGAACGAGCAGACGGCTATTCGGTATCGCTTTTGCGGTCCTTGTCGCCAATTTGACGTCGACCATCCGATCGCGATGACCCCAAATCACGAGCGTGGGCGCCTGAATCTGCCCGGCCAGGCGCCACAGCGAGCGACCCGGCGGCACCAGGTACGAGGCGACCAGACCACGCACCGACCGGACGTAGGCGACGGCTCCCCACGGCACCCCCAGCCGGTGCTCGGCCTCGGCGACGGCCTCGTCCCAGCGCTGCTCCGGGAGCGACGTCGGGTCGGCGAAACAGACGTCGACCATGCCCTGCGCCATCTGGTGCGGTGTCGCGGCCCGAAGGATGCGCTCCACCACCCGCTCGACGCGTGGCACGACCAGCACCGGGAGCATGTGGCGGTGCGTGGCCCGCGGGCGGTACACCGGCATCGCGGGCGAGATCAGCGTCAGCGTCCGCACCAAATCCGGACGCCGGGCGGCGGCCCGGATGACCACCGCACCGCCGAGCGAGTTGCCGAACAGGTGGACCGGACCGCGTCCGGACGCCTCGATCCAGCGGATCACCAGCTCCGCGTAGCCCTCCTGGCTGTAGCCGCCGGGCAGGGCCGGACCGCTACGCCCGAATCCGGGCAGGTCGATCGCCTGCCCGTCGAGCCGGTCGGAGAGGAGGTCGGCGAGGTCGGTCCAGTTCTGCCCAGAACCGCCGAGGCCGTGGACGTAGAGCGCCGGTTCGGCGTCCGGTGCGGTGGCCGGGGTGTCCCGGACGTGCACCTCGACCGTTCCACCTGGCCAGTCGATGTCGACGGTGCGTCCGGGCCAGGGCGGTACCGGTGGGACGGTGAGGGGGCGGACAGCGGAATCAGGGGCGAGTCGAGCTGGTCTCACTTTTCCCAGTGTGCCCGCTGACCCCGACTGGTCGTCCAGGTGTACTGCCCGTCACCGACGTCCGTGGACAGAACGCCTAGTAGCCGCCGTGCCGACCGTTCTCCTCGTCCGCGTAGCGCCGCCGCGCCCGGGGTGGCTGCTCACGCCGCTCCGGGTACTCGCCGGAGGAGCCGGGCGGACCCGACCGGTAGCCCCGCTCGGACTGGCTCGGCTCCCGTTGCGCCGGAGGTAGGGGCGGCTGCGGGTCGGCCCACGAGCCGCCGGGGCCGAGCGGGTCGTGCACCGGCCAGGCGCCGGTCGGCTCGGCGGCGTGCCGACGACGCGGCGGTGGCGTGGACGTGGGGCCGCCCAGACCGCTGGTGCCGTAGCCGGCGGAGCCCGACGCGGGTCCGAGCCCGCCCAGTCCGCCCGAGTTACCCAAGCCGCCGGGGGTCCCCAGACCACCCGAATTGCCCAGACCACCCGAGTTGCCCAGACCGCCCGGGCCGCCGAGTCCGGCCGGGCTGCCCGGCATCGCCGAACCACCGAGCCCCACCGGGCTACCCAAGCCTCCGACCGACCCGGAACCGAGCCCGGTCGAGCCGTATCCGTTCGGCCCCGCCCCGTTCGGCCCCGCCCCGTTCGGTCCTGCCCCGTTCGGCCCGGCGCCGTTCGCCCCGTAACCGTTCGGGCCGTGCGTCGACTGTCCCGGCCCGGCCGACGGTCCGTATCCGGACGCCTGACCCAACCCCGGCGGCTGGCCCAACCCGGAAGGCTGACCCAGACCCGAGGGCTGGCCCAGACCCGAGGGCTGGCCCAGACCAGACGGCCGGCTCAGGTCGGAGTGCCCGGGGCCGGGCTGGCCGAGACCCGCGGCGGGCTGCCCGGAGACCGGGGACTCCGCGCGACCGTGCCGCCCCCGCCCGCCGCCGGACCCACCGGTCGGCGACTGCTCGGGGAAACCAGGCGATTCCTCGGCGCGCCGTGGCGGCAGACCCAGCCCGCCGTACTCCCGCTCCAGGTAACTGCCGCTACCGAGCCCGCCGGACAGGCCGGACCGACCGCCCAACGCCGAACTGCCGTTCGTACCGGCGGCCCCGTTCGCCGCACTGTCGCCCGATGCCGCCGCACCGTGCGCGGTTCGGCCGTAGGACGGTGGGATGTTGCCCGGCTGGTCCGGAGTGGGAGTCGGGTCGTCCCAGCGCGGCGGCGTCCACTCGGCGGCGGGCGCCGGCTCGTCGGACGTCGGCCAGGACCACACCGGCTCCTCCGGCGGCGTCCAGGTGGGCTCGGCCGGCGGGGTGAAGACCGCGGACGCCGCCGAGGCCGAGAGATCGCCGCTGGTCCGAGCGTCCGGCTCCGGGTCGGACGGGAGCGGCAGATCTACGCTCGGGATCGATCCGCTCGTGCGGTCGGGGTCGATCGAGACGACCGGGAAACTTCCGGTCGGGTAGCGCTCGGCGGGCGCGGCCGCGGGCGAGACCGGCGCTTCCGCGTCCGGGGAGTCCTTGGTGACGTCGTTCCGAACCAGCCGCGCCCACGTGGCCGCCGCCCAGTCGCCCAGGTCGGCCGCGCCGTTCGGCCCCGGCGCGAGTTCCAACTCGCCGGTCGGGGCCGCGATCGACTCGGTGTACGGCGACGGCGAGACCAACGGCGTGCTCGGCGCGTACTCCGGCTCGACGCTGCTCGGAACCGGATAACTACCGGTATCACCGCGACGACGCCCGGGCGCCTCGGTCTGCGCTGCGGCCTCGCTCTGGGCGGCTGCGGCCCGGCGCGCCGCTCGGCCGCCTCGGATCGGCTCGCGGGCGGGCTCCGACGGCGTCGCGTCGGTGTGGGCGGCGTGGCCGCCCCCGCTCTCGGCGGCCGCCGCGTCCGGCTCCGGCTCGGCGTCGTAGGGCGGGACCTCGGGATCGTCGGGTCCCATGATCGTCCGGTACGTCGCGGTGTTCTCGACCGCGAGCGGCGGCACGGAGGGCGGGAAGCTGGTCGCCCAGGACGGCGCCGGGGCGGCGGTCTCCGGGAGCAGCGACTCGAACCGCCGGTTGAGCGCCGACAGCACCGCCCGCACCATCGCCTGGCGGGCGTCACCCCGGACCAGCGCGACACCGGCGAGGCGGTCGACCTGCCCCGGCGTCAACAGCGTCACGACCGCCACCGCGAGCCGGTCGGAGCCGATGTCGGTGAGCTCGGCCTGGTCGAGGCCGCAGCGGGCCCTGCCCTCCAGCAGCGCGTCGACCGCGTTGAGGGTCGCGCCGGCCACCGTCCGGAGCACCGTCCGTTCGACCGCGGGTCCGGTGGCGGAGCCCACCACCCGCGCCGAGGACGTCGCGAGCGCGACGTCCACCCGGACGTCGAGGCCGCCGGTGACGACCTGTAAGCGCTCCAGTTGGACGCGGCGCTGCGGGCCGTCGAGCGGAACGCTCCGAGCCTCGTCCACTCCGTCGTCCACCAGAACCGAGCGCGTCTGGTCCACCTCCACGCCGAGCCTTTCGTCCAGGATCCGGGTCACTGACCACGCCACTGCGGCCTCGTCGGCACCGTCGACGAGATCCACGTGCAGAGTACGGTCTCCACCCGCCGCCGTCCGAAGCTCGGCGCCACGGACCCCGACCACCGCGCGCACGGCGTCGAGCAACGCGGCCACCGCGATCGGCCGGGAACCGCCCGGACCGCGAGATCGCACCGTGAACACCGGACGCGCCCCAACCAGGTGCTGGTTGCGATGCGGAGCGGTGGTCACGACGTGCTCCCGTCTCGTTCGACCTCTCCCGCAGGCTACCGACGGATCGCCTGTCCGGTCAGGCACCTGAGGGGGAACGGTCCGGTACCGAAGGGTGCAAACGGACAGACCGAACGGCGGTTCCGCGGAGCGGGCAGAAGGTTCGAGACAGCTCGCGTACTCTTGCTACCCGGCGGTAAGTGCGGAGGTTCCGCAAGGCTGGAGGAGACCATGGCTACCCCGGTGAGCAGTGATCCTGTCACCGCGAGCAGCGGCAGAACCGGCCGTTTGCCTCGGTCGGCGCGGCGCCGGCAGTTGCTCACCGCCGCACAGGAGGTCTTCGTCGCCAACGGCTACCACGCCGCGGCGATGGACGACATCGCGGACCGGGCGGGAGTCTCCAAACCGGTCCTCTACCAGCACTTTCCCGGCAAGCTGGACCTCTACCTCGCGCTGATCGATCAGCACACCGAAGCCTTGGTGAACCACGTCACCCAGGCGTTGGCGGGCACGACCGACAACAAAATTCGCGTCCATCTCGCCACCAAGGCGTACTTCGACTTCGTCGACGGCGAGGGCGAGGCGTTCCGGCTCGTGTTCGAGTCGGACCTGCGCAACGAGCCCGCGGTGCGCGAGCGAGTGGAGCGCGCCTCCCAGCTCTGCATGGAGGCGATCGCCGACACGATCGGACATGACACCGGTGTCTCACGTGAGCGCGCCGAGTTGCTCGCGATCGGTTTGACCGGTGCGTCCGAGATCGCAGCGCGCTATTGGCTCAACGCGAACCGGTCCGTTCCGAAGGAGGAGGCCATCGCACTGCTGAGCACACTGCTCTGGCGCGGCATCTCCGACTTCCCACTGGAGCGGGAGGCGGACGGGTCTCGCCCCGAGAATTCCGCTGAGCGCTGACACCGCTGCCCGCGCCGCTCGACGACGCCACTCATCGGATAGCTTCTACAGCGTTGATGTGAGCGTCCGGGTACACATCGGTACCCGTCAGCGAGGAGGCACTGCGGTGGAGGTCAAGATCGGCGTGCAGTTCGCTCCACGCGAGCTCGTGCTGGAGAGCACCCAGAGCCAGGACGACGTGGAGCAGGCGGTCGCCGAGGCGCTGGCCGGCAAGAACAACCTGCTGTCCCTGGTCGACGAGAAGGGTCGACGAGTGGTCGTACCGGCCGACAAGATCGCCTACGTCGAGATCGCCGAGTCGGAACTCCGCCGCGTCGGCTTCGGAACGCCTTAATTCGGGCGGCCGTTGAACCACAGCGCGCCCGGCCGCGAGCACTTCGCGGCCGGGCGTTGTCGTCAGGTCTTCAGACCTAGGGCGTTGAGACGGGCGGTGTGGCCGGCGGTCAGGCGGTCGATCAGGGCCGCCAGCCCGGCGGGCCCGCTGGACTCGAATGGCTCCACCAGCGCCACCAGCGCCGGACGCGCCGCCACCACCAACTGCGCCTGGGTGACCGCTTCCGCCACCAGTCGCCGCGCCCAGAGCCCGAGCCGCCCGGCCAGCGTCGGGTCGACCTCCACGGCCGCGCGCACCTCGGCCACCGCGAACCCGGTGTGCCGGTCGTCGTGCAGCACCTCCAGGACGAGCGTCCGGTCGGGCTCGGCGAGCCGGGCGGCCACCTCGCGGTAGAAATCGTCCGCGATCCCGTCCCCGACGTAGGCCTTGACCAGCCCTTCGAGCCAGTCCCGCGGCCGGGTCGACTCGTGGTAGGCGTCCAGCGACGCGACGAACGGCGTCATCGCCTCGACGGGATCGGCGCCGAGCTCGGTGAGCCGGTCCGCGAGCCGCCGGTAGTGCACGAGTTCGGCGGCCGCCATCTCGCTCAACGCCGCACGTCGACGGAGGTCCGGTGCGAGCCGCGCGTCCACGCTGAGGTTGTCGAAGGCCACTAGGGCGCCGTAACTCAGCACGCCGAGCAGATCGGCCACGGACGGGCCCACACCGACGGGTTGATCGGCCGACAACTGGTCGGAGGCGTCGTTGCGACCCGAAACGCTCAGCGGAGGCTCCTCGACGGCGATGAGGTAGGACGTAATCACCGTAGAGCCTTCGGTCCGGTGGCGGTGTTCGTCACAGATCGCCGATCACATCGGTACACGACCTCGGCTGCACAGAAGGTCGCGGTACGCTATGAGCGAGGTGACACCCGTCACCGCTCTAACTCGCGCCGTAATGCCCAACTTCATGTGAGGGCCTCGCGTACGCGCCAACGGCCGTCCGGCCGGGCTGCGCACGCTCGCACGGCGCCGGTCGGACCACAAACGGTAGTACCAGCACCATCGCAGTACTGAGCATGGAATATCGAGCGCGGACCCCACTCAAGGCCGTCGTCCCGCTGAGCCCGCCACCGCATCGCGGTAGGCGTGAGGCTCGAGCGACGCGGAGTTGCTACCGGATCCACCAGGGCGTCTGCGCACTCGGAGAGAGGCGAAGACCCCTGAATACCCACATTTCACCCGACGTCGAACCGGCGTCCGATAACGCGCTGGCCGACGAAGACGCGCCCAGCGCCGTCGAGCTCGAGCACGCGGTGACCGGTGCCCCCGAAGACGAGCCGATCGAGGAGCTGACCGCCACCAAGCCGGTGAGCGAGCAGAACCCGCTCTTCGCCGACCTCGGCGTCCGGCCGGAGACGGTCGAGGCGCTGGCCGCGGCCGGCATCACCCGCGCGTTCGCGATCCAGGAGCTCACGCTTCCGATCGCGCTCGCGGGCAACGACCTGATCGGGCAGGCCCGTACCGGCACCGGCAAAACGCTGGGCTTCGGAATTCCGCTGCTGCAGCGGATCCAGGCGCCCGGCGAGGGCGACCGGTCGGCGACCGGCGCTCCGCAGGCTCTCGTCGTGGTTCCGACCCGCGAGCTCTGCGTCCAGGTCACGCGTGACCTCGCCGCCGCCGGTAAGACCCGCGGCATCCGCGTCCTGTCCGTCTACGGCGGGCGCGCGTACGAACCGCAGATCGGCGCGCTGAAGAACGGCGTCGAGGTCGTCATCGGTACGCCGGGACGGCTGCTCGACCTGGTCGAGCAGCGGCACCTGCAGCTCGGCGCGGTGTCGATCCTGGTCCTCGACGAGGCGGACGAGATGCTCGACCTGGGCTTCCTGCCCGACATCGAGCGCATCCTCGCGACGATCCCGACCGCGCGGCAGACGATGCTGTTCAGCGCAACGATGCCCGGCCCGATCGTGGCCCTGGCCCGCCACTTCATGCGGCAGCCGGTGCACATCCGGGCCGAGGAGCCGGACGCCGGCCGTACGGTGCCGGAGACCGCCCAGCACATCTACCGTGCGCACGCGCTGGACAAGGCCGAGATGCTCGCCCGCATCCTGCAGGCCCGCGACCGGGGCTTGACGATGGTCTTCTGCCGCACCAAGCGCACCGCGCAGAAGGTCGCCGACGACCTGGAAGAGCGCGGTTTCGCCGCCGCCGCCGTGCACGGTGACCTCGGTCAGGGTGCCCGCGAGCAGGCGCTCCGGGCGTTCCGCTCGGGCAAGGTCGACGTCCTGGTCGCGACCGACGTCGCCGCGCGCGGCATCGACGTCACCGGCGTCACCCACGTCATCAACTACCAGTGCCCCGAGGACGAGAAGACCTACCTGCACCGGATCGGTCGTACCGGCCGGGCCGGAGCGGACGGCGTCGCGGTCACGTTCGTCGACTGGGACGAGCTGACCCGCTGGAAGATGATCAACACGGCGCTCGACCTGCCGTTCGCCGACCCGCCCGAGACGTACTCGACCTCCGATCACCTGCTCGCCGAGCTGGACATCCCGGCCGAGGCGACCGGGGTTCTGCCCCGCAAGGAGCGGACCAGGGCCGGGCTCGACGCCGAAGAGGTCGAGGACCTCGGCGAGACCGGCGGCAAGAAGCCCAAGCGCACCCCCCGGGTGCGGCGGCGGGCCGACACCGACCAGGAGACACCGGTCGACGAGAGCGGTGACACCGACGACGCGGAGTTGGCGGCCCGGCGCCGTACCCGGCCCCGGCGGCGCACCCGCGGTGGCGAACTGCTGAGCACGACCCCGCTACCGGAGGGCGCCACCGACGAGGAGGCTCCCGGCGCGGTCGCGACGATCGCGCCGCCCCTGTTCATCCCCGCCGAGGACGACGCCAAGCCCGTCGACGAGTTCCGCTCGGTCGACGACGACGCGGACCAGCCCGCCGCCGAGGACGAGGACGGCGCGGCACCGCGGCGTCTCCGCCGGCGTCGCGGCGGTACCGCGCGTGCCCGGCGTCCGGGCGGCGACGAGTCCGCCGACGCACCGGCTGACGCGTCCGCGGCCGAGTAGTCCGATGACGGCGACCGGTCCTCGGCATCCGGGTGGGCCCCTGCATCCGAGTGGGCCGATGCATCCGGGCGGCCCGATCACGGGTGTGAACGGCTGGGCCGCCCCGGACGGCTCCGCGGACGACACCGCCTGGCGCCGTCCGACGGATTCGACGACCGCGGTCGAGTCGAGGTCCGGCAAGCCGGGCGGAGCGACGGCGATCCCCCCGCAGTACCAGGGGCCGCCGCGCATGCACCGACCGTCGGTGGCGGTGGGGTGGGGCCCGGTGATCACATCGGGCCCGACGCCACGTGCGCTGCCGTACCAGGACCACGAGGCGCTGGACCGCGAGGACGCTCAGGCTCGGGCTGTCACGGTCGGCGTCGGCGTGCTGACGCTCGTCGTCCTGTTCCTGCTGCTGTTGATGATGGTCATCCGGGCCGGTACGACCACCGGCGTCGCCTGACCGTCAGCGGTCGGGCCCGGTCATCCGCGGCCCGACCAGGTCATCCGCGCGCCGGTGTCGCCTGCCCGTACCACCGAGACGGCGGCACCGACGGCGGTGGCGAGCAACGCGACCGAGAGCACGACCGAGACGACGGTCAGTACGGTCGAACCGCTACTACTGCGCGGCTGCTCGCCGACCATCGACCACTGGTCGCGCTGGTCGTACTGGTCGTGGACCGGGGTCTGCGCGCGGCTGGTCCGGACCCGCTCGACGATGACGAGGACGACCGCGACGACGGCGAGCAGCACCGCCATGTTGCGGGTGTCGAGGCCGAAGCCGCCGTGCTCCTCCACGTCCGGCGTCACCCCGAGATACCGCGCGAGTCGGTCGCCGGTCTCGGCCGCGACGACCGACGCTCCGGCGCCGGAAACCGCGCTGAGTACCAGGACCCAGCCGACCTTCGACCGCAGCCGCGGCACCAGGACGTAGGCGAACGCGGCGAGTACCGCGATCGGCACCAGCACGACCGCCGCATGGACCACCAACGGGTGGGCCGGCAGGTCGAACACTCTCTCGAACACGGTGACCTCCGCAACGGCGTGACAGCCGTACCCTAGTGCGACAGGTGGGCACCTGTGCAGGCTCGGATGAGCACTAGCCACACGGAGAACACGAGCAACAGGTTCGGGAGCACACTGGGACGGTGACTCAGATCGCCCCCCACCGTGCCACCCGCGTCGATTTTCCCGGTCCCGGCTTCCCCGTCGCCGGCTGGGACGCGTCACCTCCCACCGGAAGCCGCCGTGGCACCGCTCTGTTCGTTCCCGGCTACACCGGGAGCAAGGAAGACTTCGCGCCGCTGGTCGACCCGCTGACCGACGCCGGGTACCGCGTCGTCGCGATCGACCAGCCAGGTCAGTTCGAGTCGCCCGGTCCCGACTCGCCGCTGGGCTACACGGTCGCCTGGTTGGCCGAGGTCGTCCGGGCGGTCGCCGCGGCCCTCGACGACGGCCCGGTCCATCTGGTCGGCCACTCCTTCGGCGGTCTGGTCTCCCGGGGCGCCGTGCTCGCAGCACCCGGCGACTTCCGGTCGCTCACGCTGCTCTGCTCGGGTCCGGAGGCGATCCTCGGCGCTCGACGCGACCGGATGGCCCGGCTCGAGGCGCTGCTGCCGCTCGGCATGGCCGCGGTGTACGACGCGGTCGAGGAGGGCGCCCGCCTCGACCCGAAGTGGCGCGAGGCGTCCCCCGAGCTCAAGGCGTTCCTGAAGAAGCGGTTCATCGCGTCCTCGGCGGCCGGCCTGCGAGGCATGGGCGACGCGCTGGGGTCGGAGCCGGACCGCACCGCCGACCTCGCGGCGACCGGCGTACCGCTGCTGGTCTGCTACGGCGAGCACGACGACGCTTGGCTGCCGCCGGTGCAGGCCGACATGGCACGCCGGCTCGGCGCGCGGCACGTGGTGATCCAGCGGGCCGCTCACTCACCGGCGATCGAGAACACGGCCGAGACGGTATTCGCGCTGGAGCGGTTCTGGACCGCCGTGGACGGTGACGAACGGGCGGTTTCGACGTCCGCGGTGCACACTGAGAGTCAGTGATCGGGGTACCGACTATTGGAGGACCGATGGTGATCTCCGACCTCGGCCTGTACGGCCCGGAGAGCGTCACCTGGCGGATCCACGCGGACCCGTCGATCGCGGTCGGTGGATTGCGGGCGCTGCTGCTCCAGGCACTGCACCCGGTCGCGATGGCGGGTGTCTCGGCGAACTCCGGGTACCGCCAGGACCCGTGGGGACGCCTGCTGCGCACGACCGAGTTCGTGGCGACCACCACGTTCGGTACCGCGTCGGCCGCCGAGGAGGCCGCCGGCCGGGTCCGCCGCCTGCACCGGCGGCTCACCGCGGTGGACCCCGACACCGGTGAGGCCCATCCGGTGGACGATCCCTCGCTGCTGCTCTGGGTGCACTGCTGCGAGGTGGATTCGTTCCTCTACGCCGCGCGGCGGGGAGGTCTCCGGCTGTCCGACGCCGACGCCGATCGGTACCTCGCCGAGCAGGTACGCCAGGCTCGCCTGATCGGCCTGACGCCGGACGCGGTCGATGTCCCGCGCACGACGACCGAGCTCGCCGCCTACTTCGACGAGATGCGGCCGCGGCTTCGGGCCACCCGGCCGGCTTACGAGGGGCTGAAGCTGCTGAGCGCACCGCCGATGCGGTGGTGGGTGCGCTGGGCGACGCCGGCGGCGCCGAGTTGGGGCGCGCTGGTCGCGATGGGGTTCGGGCTGTTGCCGAGCTGGGCCAAGCGGATGTACACGCACCTGCCCGCGCTGCCCGGCAGCGAGATGACGGCGGTGGCGAGCCTGCGGGCACTCCGCACCGCGGTGCTCGCGCTGCCGGCGTCGGTGCGGGAAGGGCCGCAGCTCAAAGCCGCCCGCGCCCGCGTCGCCGCCGTCCCCATCCGCCGCCTAGAGGCTCTTCCCGCGTAGTGCACGGCCCGCCCAGGGGCGAGCCTGACAGGCGAGCGCGAGGCCTTGAGACCACCCAAGGTCGAGCCCCGCGGAAGCCGCCTCGCGCGGCGCCCGACAGCGGCGGGTCCGTGTTCGCTGCGGCCTCGCGCTCGAATGCCAGCCTCGTCCTGGACGGGCTCCAGGTCCGTACGAAGCGACGGGCGGACCTTAGGGCTGGGTGGGTATGGCCGCCCACGGGTCCTTTGGCGGAGCTGCGGCTTGGCCTTCCGGGCAGTGGCGGCGGAAGTCGCACCACGAGCACCGGGGCCCTGGCGCCGGCGGGAACGCCTCGTCGGCGGACGCCCCACCGTCCTTGAAGCGCGTCTCCGCCTCGACCGCGTCGGCCGCGGTCTGTTCCGCCCGCCTCAGGTGGCGCTGGAGCCGCTCCGGCGTGTGCACGTGGGTGTAGACCTCCCCCGCGCTCAGGTGGTGCAGCTCGACGCGCTGGCAGGGCCGGCGCAACGTCCGTGCCGCCGCCAACGCGTAGAGCGCCAACGCCTGCGAGCCCGCGGCGTCCTGTTCGGAGAGCGCCGCCCGCCCGGTCTTGTAGTCGACCACCACCGGCTCGCCGTTCCGATCGTCGAGCCGGTCGATCCGTCCGGAGATCGCGAGCGTCTCGGTGCGCATCGCCACCGTCCGCTCCAACCCGAACGGCTCGGCGTCGGGGTCGACCGTCGACAGGTAACTCTCCAGCCAGCCCACCGCGAGTTGCTTGGCCGTCGCCTGCTGCTCGGCGTCCCGGTAGCCGTCGGAGATCCAGGCCTCGTTCAGCAGCGTCCGGCTCGCCTCCGGCGTCCGCCGCTGCCGGGGCAGCAACCACCACGACCGCAGCGCGTTGTGCACGCTCGCACCGAGCGCGTTGTGCGCCCACGGCGCACCCTTCGGCGGCGACGGTCGGTCGACGTAGCTCATCCGGTACCGACGCGGGCACTCGGCGAAAGCCGCCAGTTTGGACGGCGTGCAGGCGTAGAGGCGGGTGGGCATCCCGGCCAGACCAAGCTGTTCCATTACCACCCATCCTTCCACTGGAGCACAGCCTCCCACGGCGCACCGACAGAACCCGAGGCGCGTGTGGACAGCTAGGGCTTGGGCAGCGGCCACTGGTCGCGGGCCGTGACCGGCGCCGCGCCGGTCGCGCGGGAGATCAGTTCCTCGTAGACCTCCGGACGCGTGGTGTGCTCACCGAGCCCCACCGTCTTGTTCGTCCCGTGGAAGTCGCTGGATCCGGTGGTCAACAGACCGAGATCGGCGGCGATCCCGGACAACGCCGCCCGCTCGGAGGCGTCGTGGTCCGGGTGATCGATCTCCAGACCGGTCAGGCCGGCGGCGGCGAGCTCGGCGAACACGTCGTCGTCGATCACCCGTCCCCGCTTGGACGCCTTGGGATGGGCCAGCACGCTGACGCCGCCCGCTCCGCGGACCAGGCGCAGCGCGTCCAGCACCTCGAGGTCGCGCTTCGGCACCCGGTACCGCGCCCCCAGCCACTCCGACCGGAACGCCGTCGGCACGTCGGCCACCACACCGGCGGCGACCAGCGCCTGAGCGACGTGCGGACGGCCCACCGGCGCACCGTCGGCGATCGCCAACACGTCCTGCCACGTGATCGGCGCCCCGTCGGCCACGAGCATGCCGACCATCTCCTCCGCCCGGGTGAGGCGGGACGCCCGGAGCATCGCCCGCTGGGCGGCGAACGCCGGCTCGGTGGGGTCGAACAGGTACGCGAGCAGGTGCAGGCTGATCGACCAGCCGTTCTCGAGCTCCCAGAGGCAGGACAGCTCCGCACCGGGCACGAGTACCAGGCCGGGTGGCAGCGCCTCGATCGCCGGCCGCCACCCCGCCGTCGTGTCGTGATCGGTCAGCGCGACGACGTCGAGCCCGGCCTCCACCGCGTCGACGACCAGCTGGGCCGGGCGTACCGTGCCGTCGCTCGCCGTCGAGTGCGTATGCAGGTCGATGCGCATGGACGGCGGGCCTCACGAACTCCGACAGACGGACGATGCCGGGCACGGACGTGCCCAGACGTCACCCTAGTACTGCACGTCGGAAGCCCGTCGGGGCGGATGCGTGCCGACCGCGGGGGCCGGTGACCGCACGCGTCAGTCGCCCTCGTCGCCGACCGCCAGCATCTCGTCGGGGTCGTACATGACCTGGCAGAAGAGCAGGTACAGCTCGTTCGGGTACGGCAGCGGGGCGATCTCCCGCAGCGCCTGGTCCTGCCCCGCGGACTCCAGGACGAACGTGCCGTAGTTGAGGACCCGGCCGAGCGGGCTCTGCTGGTAAGCCATGTCGGTCACCCGGGCCAGCGGCATCATCGCGACCTTGCGGGTCACGATGCCCTCGATCAGCATCACCCGCTTGTCGGTGAGCACGAACTTGTCGAAGTACCAGTCGCCGATCTTGTAGCCGGCCGCGATCAGCAGCGCCAGCCAGAGCAGCGTCGCAGCGCCGGCGACGTACGGAACGTTCTGCATCGCCCCGACGAGGTAGCCGAGCAGCAGCGTGCCGGCGGCGAGCGCGAGCAGCCAGCGGATCACGTGGATCCAGTGCCGACGCCATTCGCCGCAGTACCGCTCGCTGTCGAACAGGTACTGCGCGACGTGCCGCGTCGGCTCCAGTTGCGGCCGGTACGGCCGGGGCGGAGGAGGCGGGGCCGGAGCGGCGGTCGGGGGTGCGGGCGGCGGCGGACGACCGGCCGACGGATCCGGTGCCGGCGGTGGAGGCGGGCCGGGCGGGTCGTCGTCGGTCTGAACCGGCGTGATGCCGAGCCCGACCGGCGGCGGGTCGTGCAGCGTACGACGACCGAGATCGCGCTCCGGGCTCGACCCGGCGCCTGGGTCGTCTGCGGCCATCGCGCACCTCCACGGGGGGACGGAAGTGGACTACCGGGTGCTGTTGATGCTGTACCCGGCGTCGAGGACTTTAAGGAACCTCTTCCGGTCCGGCTCACCGCGGTTCGCCTACCTGGAGTGGCAGCCCTGGGCGGCGAACGGGCGAACCGAGCCTGAACAAGTTCCTTAGAACACGTTGGACACGAACGTCCCGAACCCGGTCGCGATGTCACGCAAGCCTTCGCCGAGCGAACGCAGTAAGTTGGCGGCGTCTCCCGGTTGGGTCACGATGTAGAACACGAAAAATGCAACCGCGATCCAACTCAGGGCCTTTTTCACTGCAGCCCTACCTCCCGCTCGGCAATGAACGCCGTTCTACCATCGCGGGCAAGCCGGAGCGAACATACGCAGGCCGTGTCGGCGGGTCAGCTGACTCCTTCCTCCGGTGGTCCCCATTGAAGGTACGGCGAGAGCGCCCCGAACGGCAACGGACCTGGTAGCCCATCGCGACCGTCCTGCAACACAAAGTGTTCGGCGAACACGTAACCGGCCTCCCCCGGCCACGCGACGGCCCAGAGCCACATACCCTTGGCCTCACCGACGTACGCGCAACGGTCGCGCTCCGTGTCGATCGACCACAGCGGTGTGGGGTGCCCGGCGGCCACCACTTTGGCGTGCGCGTTCGTATCGAGCAGCCCGCCGCAGAGCATCTCGCCCGCGTCCAGACCGGACAGGCCCGCGAACCGCGCCCCCAGCCCCACACCCGGCTCCTCGGCCACCAGGACGACGTCGGCGACACCGCCCAGCGGCGCCGGTCCGGTACAGGCCACCGCCGTGGCGACGATCGGACGCCGATCGTCCCCGGCCCAGGCGAGCCCGGTGATCGTCCAGTCGGGCAGCATCGGCCAGGGCAGCCAGACCGGCACCCCGGCGTCCACCCGGACGGCGTCCAGCACGTCCGTGCCGAGCTGGCGGGCGACGTGCAGCGGCGGCACGGCCCCGTGCACAGCGCAGCGCCAATCGCTGCTCATGAGATCCGGGGCGCGGACCACACGCGCGCAGCGCGGACAACAAGACGGTGATGACACACGGCAACCGTCCGCCCTCAGACCGTGTCCCGTCAAGACCTGACACGATCGGACAATTCAGTCTGATTCTCTCAGCGGTACCGCAGGGCTCATTGCGGCACTGCGTAGCGACGGATCCAGGCGTGCATCGCGATGCCGGACGCCACGCCGGCGTTGATCGACCGGGTCGAGCCGAACTGAGCGATCGAGCAGACCAGGTCGAGTCCGGCGCGGGCACTGTCGGAGAGGCCGGGGCCCTCCTGCCCGAACAGCAGGACGCACTCCCGCGGCAGTTCGACGGTCTCCAGCGGCACGGCGCCGGGCAGGTTGTCGATCCCGACCACCGGGAGCTGCTCGGCCGCCGCCCACGACAACAACCCGGCGACGTCCTCGTGGTAGCGGATGTGCTGGTAGCGATCGGTCACCATCGCGCCCCGCCGGTTCCACCGGCGGCGTCCGACGATGTGCACCTCGCGGGCGAGGAACGCGTTCGCATTGCGGACGACCGTCCCGATGTTGAGGTCGTGCTGCCAGTTCTCGATCGCGACGTGGAACGGGTGCCGGATCCGGTCGAGGTCGTCGACGATCGCCTCGCGACGCCAGTACCGGTACCGGTCGACGACGTTGCGCCGGTCGCCGGCCGCGAGCAACTCCGGGTCGTAGCGCGGATCGGTGGGCCACGGTCCCTCCCATGGCCCCACCCCAACGGCCAGCTCCGGTTCTTCGTCCAGCGCGGTCACGGCGCCAACCGTACTCAGGCCTTCGGCTCGGGCCTTCCGGGCTGCTCGCCGCCGCGGGAGTCGCCGTACGAGCGCTTGGGGACCATCACCTTGCGGCGGAACACGCAGACGACGGTCCCGTCCTGCTTGTAACCCTTGGTCTCGACGTAGACGACGCCGCGGTCGTCCTTCGACTTGGACGGCGTCTTGTCGAGGACCGTCGTCTCGCCGTAGATCGTGTCACCGTGGAACGTCGGCGCGATGTGGCGGAGCGACTCCACCTCGAGGTTCGCGATCGCCTTGCCGGAGACGTCCGCCACCGACATGCCGAGCAGCAACGAGTAGATGTAGTTGCCGACCACGACGTTCTGCTTGAAGTCGGTCGTCTGCTCCGCGTAGTGCGCGTCCATGTGCAGCGGATGGTGGTTCATCGTGATCAGGCAGAACAGGTGGTCGTCGTACTCGGTCACCGTCTTGCCGGGCCAGTGCTTGTAGACCGCGCCGACCTCGAACTCTTCGAAGTACCGACCGAACTGCATACGACCGCTCCCGTCTGCCTACGTTGGCTACTGGCTGGTAACAAGGATCTTGCCGGGCCGTTCCGGTGGCTGCAGCGACGAGTGTCACACTGCCGGACGTGGAGGCGACCCTGGGGGAAGAGATCACCGAGCCGGGCCCGGGTCCGCTCGGCCGACGCATTCGGATCGGCGCGGCGCTGGCCGTCCTGGCACTGCTGGTGGCCGGGACGCTGCTCGGGCAGGACGACGACTTCCCGTTCGCCCCGTTCCGGATGTACTCCACGACCGACCGGCTGGACGCACCGGTCCGCTCGCTGCGCGTCGAGGCGGTCACGGTCGACGGCGAGCGGATCGTGCTGAAGGACTCCGACACCGGCCTCCGCCGGGCCGAGTTCGAGGGCCAGCAGCAGCGCCTCAAGAACGACCCGGCCCTGCTGGACGCGGTCGCGGTGGCCTATCACCGGCGGCATCCCGACCGCCCCCAGCTGGCGCGCATCGACGTCGTCGTACGCTTCATCGAGCTGCGGGACGGGCGTCCGACCGGCGAGTGGCGGGACACCACGACCGTGCGGCGGGAGATCCCGTGACCGTGCACCCCGGAAACCTCGCGAGTGGCGTCGAGCGCTGGTTCTTCACGCCGGTCGCACTCGGGCGGATCGCCGTCCTGAGGACGATCGCGTACCTGTTCGTGCCGCTGGACGTCTTCCTGATCACGCCGTGGGCGCTGGCCCATCGGGACGTCCCGGTCGCGCTCTACCAACCGCTGCGGATCGCCCGGCTGCTCGCTCTGCCGGAACCGACTCACGCGCTCGTCGTGGGGCTCTGTGCTGCGCTGGTGATCACCGCGCTGGCGGCGGCGACCGGACGGGCCCCCCGGGTACTCGGGACGCTCGTCGCGGTGCTGTATCTCGCGTGGATGCTGGTCGCCATGTCCTACGGCAAGGTCGACCACGACCGGGCCGGGTATCTCGTGCTGCTCGCCGTGCTGCCGACCGTCGGCCGGGCCCGCTGGGGTGATCGAACTCTCTCGGCGCGGGCGGGCTGGGCGATCCGGGCCACCGCGATCGCGGTGGTCTGCACCTACTTCCTGGCCGCCTGGGCGAAGCTCCGGTTCGGCGGGGTCGACTGGCTCACCGGCGCTACCTACACGAAGGCCGTGCTCCGGCGCGGAACGATCTTGTCCGACTGGACCGTGCACGTTCCGTACCTGCTGATGCTGGCGCAGATCGGCACGATCGTGTTCGAGCTGTGCAGCCCGGTGCTGCTGTTCCTGCGCGGGCGGTGGCAGGTGCGCGCGGTGCTGTTCCTGTTCGCTTTCCACGCGATGGTGTACGCGGCGCTGACGATCGCGTTCTGGCCGCACCTGATCGCGCTGACCGCCCTTCTCCCCCTGGAACGCCTCCGGGTACCGAGGAGAAGCGCCGCGGACGCTCCGCACTGACGGCTCGGTAGGGCGCCCAGGGCGGCGTCGGCGATCGTTCTCAGTGAGGTGACCGTTCCGGTCGGGCCGCCGTCCGATCGCGCTCGGCCTGCGGTAGGGCACACGCGGCCGTACCACCCGGCAGACGGTGGCGGTTGCGGGCCACCCAGCGATAGACCGGCCACGCGAGCGCCCGCACCGGCGGCAGCCGCAGCACCCACCCGGCCGGCCGCCAGAACGAGCCCGCGTCGACCAGCAGTTCGGCGATCGCGTCCGGACCGGCCGCCCGACGCCGGGACGAGATCCACTGCACGGCGGTCTCGGCCTCGTCCACGGTGAGCCCGAGCGCATCCAGGTCGCTGTGCTGCCACGCGACGACCGCCGCCGACGTCGGGATGCGGCGCTCGATGAATCGCGCACACGTCGAACAGAACGCGCAGTCACCGTCGTAGACGAACGTAGCCATGCGTCCCATTCTGCCGGGACCCAGGACGCCGCCGGAGGCGCCTCAGGATGCCCAGACGAACGGGGTACCGTGGCCGTTCGCGGTGCCGAGCAGGTGGGTTCGACCCTCCGGCCAGAGCGTGAGCCGAGCCTCGAACCGGGGCTGCCCGTGCTCGTCGGCCTCCAGCTCGAACCCCAGCCGCGCCAGCGGAGCATGGCCGGTGGCGTCCTCTCCGACGTCGGTGAGCAGCGCCTCGACCCCGCGCCACACGTCCGGGTCGACGTAGCCCTTGATGACCGAGTGCCACACGACGGTCAGGGTCCCCGCTGCACTCTCCGCGAGCCGATCGCCCAGCCAGGAGACGGTGTCGGACACCGGCTCGACCGAGGCCGGCACCCGCTCGGCGACCGCGATCGCCGCACGCAGCCGCTCCAACCGCTCGGGCTGGTCGGCCCAGACCAGCGCCTCCAGCCGCCGCCGGTGCCCGGGATCGGCCGGGTCGAGCGGCGCCGGGTCCGACCCACGCCGCTCCACCACGCGCACCGGCGTCCGTAGCGGCACCGGCACCGGTCCCTGCCAGGGCTCGTCGAGGACCAGTGGACTGTCCGGGTCGCCGCACAGCCCCGCCGCCGTCCGGTAGCCGAACCGGTCCGCGCGCAGGTTCAACCCGGCCGACGCCCCGATCTCCAGCAGCCGGATCGGCAGGCCGGTGCGGTAGGCGAGCACGAGCAGCCCGGCGTAGAGCACGGCGGCCCGCCCGGACTCGTTCGTCTGCACCGGGGCCGACAGAGCGGCGGCGACCCGATCCGCGTGCTCCGCGAGAACCTGCCGGACGACTCGCCACGCCTCGTCCGGCGACCCGTCGCCGCCGACGCTCGGGTAGTACGGCGCCAACTCGGGCAGCGCACCGTCGAGGACCAGGTGGTGCAGGGCGGCCATCAAGCGGAGGCCGGCCGCCGGATCCGCGGCGTACGGCGCGAGCAGCGTCGCGGCCGGCCCGTTCGCGTCGACGTCCGCCGCCGCCCCACGGAGCAGTTCGCGGTAGAGCGGACTGCGGTCGCCGCAGGACGCCGCCTGCCAGCGCAGGTGTCCGGGCAGGTCACCCGCCTCGGGGAACGGGGGCAGGTCGGGCGCGGCGCTGGACGGCGACTGAGTGAGCTGCGCCGCGCTCGAGCGCTCGGTCATGACGGCCTCCTACGGCTCCGGTAATCGGACTTTTGACACAGCCGTGTCCTGCTGGCGCTCGAACGCTTGTTCGAATACTGTGGACTTCGACGCGGGGATCGCGTCGAAGCGCAGACCCGGGACCGGACGGGACCCAACTCACGACAGGAGAGGCGATGCGCTGGGACCACATGCGGCTGCTGTCGGCCGAGACCGGCGACGCGGAGGCGGCACCTGGGCCGCTGCCGCTGCCGTTCGAGGGCGCCGGTGTCCAGGTCCGCACGATCGACACCCCGGAATTCCGTGGAGTGACGTTCTACGAAATCCGGGCGAAGTCGATCCTGAACCGAGTGCCGGTGTCGTCGCCGGTGCCGTTCCGCTGGACGGTGAACCCGTACCGCGGCTGTACGCACGCCTGCACGTACTGCTTCGCGCGAAACACCCACACCTACCTCGATCTCGACGCCGGCCACGACTTCGATTCGCGGATCGTCGTCAAGATCAACGCCGGCGAGCTCCTGCGTCGCGAGCTCGGCGCGAGGTCCTGGGCGGGCGAACACATCGCGATGGGCACGAACACCGACCCCTACCAGCGTGCCGAGGGACGCTACGGCCTGATGCGGGAGGTGCTCACTGCGCTGCGGGACCACGCCAACCCTTTTTCGATCCTGACCAAGGGCACGCTGGTACTGCGCGATCTCGACCTGCTGACCGAGGCGGCGCAGGTCACCGACGTCCGGGTGAACGTCTCGGTGGGTTTTCTCGACGCCGCGCTCTGGCGGCAGGTGGAGCCGGGCACGCCGAATCCGCGGGCACGGCTCGGGGTCTGTCGGGCGCTGACCGACGCCGGCATCGGGTGCGGCGTCCTGATGGCACCGGTGCTGCCCTATCTCACCGACACCGACGAGCAGCTCGAAGCCACCGTCGCGGCGATCGCCGACGCCGGGGCGGTGGCGGTCACCCCGCTCACCCTCCACCTGCGGCCCGGCGCGCGGGAGTGGTTCTACGGCTGGCTGCGCGGGGCCAGGCCGGACCTGGTCGGGCGCTACCGCCGGCTCTACCGCGAGTCGGCGTACGCACCGGCCGAGTACACCCGGGCGTTGACCGCGCGGGTGAACGAGATCGCCAAGTCCTACGGCATCGGACGCCGCACCCCGAGCGACGCCCGCGACATCGCCTCCGAGACCGCGGCCGAGCCAGCCGTCCAGCAGCTCACATTGCTCTGAGCCATCTCCTGCGGATCTCGCTCGCCGCGAGGCCACACCCAGACGCCGGATTCGCAGGAGATGGCGTAAGAACCCGCTGACGCCCGGGCCAGGCCTGGGGACCGGTCCGGCCGTCAGCAGGACGAGTCCGCTCGCCGTCGCTCCCCCGCGCCCCCACCCGGGCGGGGCGCAGCACCGGGCTCGACCGGGGCCCTGTCCCTCGAGAACGCGCCGACCTGCGGCGGCGCGGCGCTCGGCGGGGACGGGGCCGGTGCACCGCGCCCGGTCCGCGTACGGGGTCCGGGTCTGCGCGGGCGGGCGGGGTGCACGGGCGGGTCCGGTGAAGGCACCCCCTTCACCGGACCCGCCTCCCGACGTGTGGTCCGCTCCGCCCGGCCTGACCGCCGGAGCACGAGCGGAGGTGCGGAGCATGGCGGTCCGCGCCCGGCTCGCCGACCGGGGTCAGCCCTTGAGGCCGTACTCGCGGAGCAGACCCCGGCTGATGATCGTCTTCTGGATCTCCGAGGTGCCCTCCCCGATGAGCAGGAACGGCGCCTCACGCATGAGCCGCTCGATCTCGTACTCCTTGGAGTAGCCGTAGCCGCCGTGGATGCGGAAGGCCTCCTGCGTCACCTCGACGCAGTACTCGCTGGCCAGCAGCTTCGCCATACCGGCCTCGACGTCGTTGCGGTGACCGGCGTCCTTCAGCCGGGCGGCGTTCACCATCAGGGCGTGCGCCGCCTCGATCTTCGTGGCCATCTCGGCGAGCTTGAACGCGATCGCCTGGTGGTCGACGATCGCCTTGCCGAACGTCTTGCGCTGCTGCGCGTAGCTCACGCCCAGCTCGAAGGCGCGGATCGCGATGCCGCAGGCACGGGCGGCGACGTTCACGCGGCCGACCTCGATGCCGTCCATCATCTGGTAGAAGCCGCGACCGGCCTTGTCCGGGCCGCCGAGGATCGAGGTGGCCGGAATCCGGGCCTCGTCGAAGATGAGCTCGGTCGTCTCGACGCCCTTGTAGCCCATCTTCTCGATCTTCTTCGGCACGGTGACGCCCTGGGCCGTCTCGCCGTAGCCCGGCTCCTTCTCGACCAGGAACGTCGTCATGTTCTTGTAGACCGACTCCTGGCCCTCGTCGGTCTTGACCAGCGTCGCGACGACGGACGACTGCGCACCGTTGGTCAGCCACATCTTCTGGCCGGTGATCGAGTAGTGATCGCCGTCCTTCTTGGCGCGGGTGCTGATCGCGGCGACGTCGGAGCCGAGGGCCGGCTCGGACATCGAGAACGCGCCCCGGACGTCGCCGGTGGCCATCTTCGGCAGCAGGCGCTGCTTCTGCTCGTCGGTGCCGTGCTGGCGCAGCAGGTACGCGACGATGAAGTGGGTGTTGATGATGCCGGAGACGCTCATCCAGCCGCGGGCGATCTCCTCCACGACCAGCGCGTAGGTCAGGAGCGATTCACCGAGGCCGCCGTACTCCTCGGGGATCATGAGGCCGAACAGCCCCATCTCCTTCATGCCGTCGACGATCTCCGTGGGGTACTCGTCGGCGTGCTCGAGTTCCTGCGCGTGCGGGATGATCTCCTTGTCGACGAAGGTCCGGACCGTCGCGAGGATGTCGGTCTGGATTTCGGTCAACCCGTGGGTCTGCGCGAGACGGGCCATCGGGCGCTCTCCCTCCGCCAGCGAGCGGGTGCGGCCGCCCGGGGAACCGGGCCGGGGACAGCGTGACCCCCGGCCGTTTGTTACCGACGAGTATGGCGGACGAGCGGCTCTCCGAACCGATCCAGCCCCCTGTGAACCCCCTAACAGCGGGGTGGCGAAGGGTGGCGCTCAGCCGCGGGACTCGAGGACGGAGTTGCCTCCGTCGACCACCAGCATCTGACCCGTGACGTACGACGCCGCCGGCGTGGTCAGGAACGCCACCGTCGCCGCCACCTCGTCCGGGGACCCGGGGCGGCCCAGCGGCGTCAGCCGGCCGTAGTGCAGCTCGCTCACCGTCGACGACCCGGTGTGGATCCACCCCGGCGCCACGGCGTTGACGGTGACCCCGTCGGCCACGACCTCCATCGCCAGCGCACGGGTCAGCCCCACCATGCCGGCCTTCGCCGCGGCGTAGCCGGCCTCGGCCGGCATCGCGTTGACCGGCCCGGTGGTGGACGAGACGTTGACGATCCGTCCCCAGCCCCGCTCGGTCATGCCGCCGACGAACGCCCGGCTGGCGAGGAACGCGGTGGTGAGGTTGCGGTCGATCTCGGCGCGCCAGTCGTCGTCGGTGAGCTGGCTGACCGGGCGCAGCACCTCGGGGCTGGCCACGCTGGCCATGCCGGCGTTGTTCACCAGCACCTCGACGTCGCCGAGCGTTTCGCGGACGGCGTCGGCGAACGCCTCGACCTCGGCGGGATCGACGAGGTCGACGACGAAGCCGGAGGCGCCGAGCTCAGCGGCGCGCTCGTGGATGCGGCGGGTCGTCGAGACGATGCCGACGCGGGCACCGAGGCCGATCAGTCGCCGGGCGATCGCGTAGCCGATGCCGTCGGGGCTGCCTGCTCCGGTGACGAGCGCGACCCTGCCGTCGAGGCGGTCGGTGGGGTTAACCGTCGGGGCGGCGTGCTCACTCATGAGGTGATTGTGTCGTACCGGCTTCCCGCGGTGGCGTCCCGCCCGGCGCCCGACCCACGGCCCCGAGCAGCCAATCGGAACAGTGACCGAACTCCTACTGAACGATGTCCAGAACAGTGACTGTGTGATAGGACCGCGCCCATGACGACGAACCCTCCGCCGGGCGAAGCCAACCCGTGGGCTAAGCCGACGTCGGGGTTTCCCGACCCCACGTCGGGATATCCGGCACCGACGTCGGGCTATCCCGATCCGACCTCCGGCTACCCGGTAGGCCAGGCTTACGACCCGAACGCCTATCCGGGTGCGCCCGGCGCCTACCCGCCGCCGGGCGGTGCCTGGGGCGCCCCTCCGCCCGGCTACCCGATGTACGCGCCGCGGAAGCAGAACGGCCTGGCGCTGGCGTCGATGATCACGTCGATCTGTTCGTTCGTGATGTGTGGCGGGCTGCCGGGCATCGTCGGCGCGATCCTCGGGCACAAGGCGAAGAAGCAGATCCGGGAGACCGGCGAAGACGGCGAAGGC
Organism: Cryptosporangium minutisporangium; assembly: GCF_039536245.1. Classification (NCBI taxonomy): domain Bacteria; kingdom Bacillati; phylum Actinomycetota; class Actinomycetes; order Cryptosporangiales; family Cryptosporangiaceae; genus Cryptosporangium; species Cryptosporangium minutisporangium. The sequence goes on from NZ_BAAAYN010000041.1 coordinate 76,792, forward strand.
ATGGCCACCGCCGGCATCATCATCGGCTGGATCGGCTTCGGCCTCTCGATGGCGCTGATCCTGTTCTACGCCGTGATCATCATCGGCGGCCTGGCATTCGGCTGGTTCGAAACCGACACCACGTCCACGTACTGAGTCGGTCCCGAACGACACGAACGGCCGGGCACCTCGTGAGGTGCCCGGCCGTGTGTACGTGCGAACTCAGCCCTCGGGCGGCGTGAACGACGACGTCCGGGACATCCCGGCCGCACGGCCCTTACCGGCGATCACCAGCGCCATCTTGCGGCTCGCCTCGTCGATCATCTCGTCGCCGAGCATCGCCGAGCCCTTCTTCCCACCGGCCTCGGACGTGTAGTAGTCGTACGCGTCGAGGATCAGCTCGGCGTGGTCGTAGTCCTCCTGGCTCGGCGCGAAGATCTCGTTCGCCGCGTCGATCTGGCCGGGGTGCAGCACCCACTTGCCGTCGAACCCGAGCATGGCCGCGCGCTTCGCCACGTCGCGGAACGCGTCCACGTCGCGGATCTGCAGGAACGGACCGTCGATCGCCTGCTTGTCGTAGGCCCGCGCCGCCATCAGGATCTTCATCAGGATGTAGTGGAACGGGTCGGCCGGGTAGTCCGGGTGCAGCGCGCCCACGACGAGCGACTTCATGTTGATGCTGGCCATGAAGTCGGCCGGGCCGAAGATGATCGTCTCGACCCGCGGCGACGCCTGCGCGATCGCGTCGACCTCGATCAGACCCTTGGCGTTCTCGATCTGCGCCTCGATGCCGATCCGGCCGACCTCGAAGCCCATCGTCTTCTCGATCTGGGTCAGCGTGAAGTCCAGCCACTGCACCTGCGCCGCGGACTGCACCTTCGGCAGCATGATGCAGTCGAGGTTCGGGCCGGCACCCTCGACGACCTCGACGACGTCCCGGTAGGTCCAGTGCGTGGTGAGGTCGTTGACCCGAACCACCCGAATCTTGTCGCCCCAGCCGCCCTCGTTCAGCGCCGCGACGATGTTCTTCCGCGCCTCCGGCTTGGCCAGCGGGGCGCAGGCGTCCTCGAGGTCCAGGAACACCTGGTCGGCGGGGAGGCCCTTGGCCTTCTCCAGGAACCGCGGGTTCGATCCCGGGACGGCCAGACACGACCGACGAGGCCGCAGGGTCCGAGGCTCAGACATGGATTGCACTCCTCACGGTGGGCCAACTCACCAGTAACTTACCGACTGACCGCGTTCCGGTTCCGCAAGCGGAACCGGTTCAGACTGTGACGTTCCGCGCGTGCCCTACCGCAGCTTCACACTTCTTGGGCGACGCCGTCCCGCGCGGCACTTCGGCTTCCCACCACCACGAACGCCAGCCCCACGAGTAGCACCACGATCCCCGGCCACGCGAGCAGCGGCGGCACCTGGTCCAGGAAGAGCCAGGCCAGCGCGGCCGCTCCGGGAACCTCCAGCAGGAGCGCCACGCTGACCGCCGTCGCCGAGATCGACGACAGCGCCCAGTTGATCAGCGAGTGCCCGAGCAGCTGCGGTCCGACCGTCACCGCGACGAGCAGCAGCCAGGTGTGCGCCGGATAGCCCGTCATGGGGACCCCGCCGATCAGGCACGCCACCAGCAGCACCGCCGCGCAGCTGCCGTACCCGAACGTCGTGTAGGTCGTCGTGCTGGTCCCGGCCCGGATCTTCGCGCCGACCGTCACGTACGCCGCGGCCAGCACCGCACCGGCCAGTGCCAGGGCGTCGCCGAGCAGCGCTCGCCCGGAGACCGTCACGTCGGCGCCGGTCATCAGCCCCACGCCGAGCACCGCCAGCAGCACGCCGACCCAGAACCGGGACGAGAAGCGTTGGCCGGAGCGGAGCGCGATCAGCGCCGCCCAGATCGGCTGGGTGCACACCAGCGCGGTGGCGGTCGCGACGCTCGTCATCGTCACGCTCGGCACCCACGTGGCGAAATGACCGGCCAGGAGCACGCCGGCGAAAGCGCACCGCAAGACCGTCCGGCGGTCGGGCCGCTCGCTGCGGTCGCGCGCCAACCGGACCGTCGTCACCGGCGCCAGCACCGACAACGCCAGCGCGTTGCGCCAGAACGCGATCGCCAGCGCGGGAGCGGCGGTCGCGGCCATCAGTGGACCGGACCCGCCGACCGCGACGATCGCCACCGCCACCGCTCCCCAGGTCATCGGCGTCGCGGGTGCACGGTTCACGAGTGCATCCTGCCCGGGTGCCGTCGGCAGGCCGGCGGCGGCAGGTCGTGTCCCGCTCTGCGGCGGCGCTGATATCCCGCGCTGGGGATGCCAGGATTGCGGACATGAGCCCGGACGTGCATCCACTGGTCACCGAGGCGATGAAGAAGGCGGCGGTCGGCTGGCTCATCGTCGACGAACGTCCGGCCACCGCCGCGTGGCTGACCTGGATCGACGGGGCGGCCTACGTCGTCCACGGCGGCTCCGAACAGCCCATCGAAGGCCTCGCCGAGGCCGACGCGTGCCGGGTGAGTGTCCGGGGTGAACACGGGGGGCGCATCCTCACCTGGCAGGCCGCGGTCGAGCGCGTCGACCCGGGCACGCCGACGTGGGACGAGGTCGCGCCGCAGCTCGCACAGAAACGGCTCAACGCCACCGACCCAGTGGGCGCACCGGTCCGCTGGGCCACCACCTCCCGGATCAGCCGGCTGGTACCGGCCGGCGACCCGGTCGAACAGGGCGAGTCGCTCCCCGACGACGCCGGGGCAGCCCCGCCCCGGCCGACGTCGGCGACGACCCCTACGCCGATTCCACGGACCCTCCACCGGCGGCGCTGAGGGGGCACGGCGGTTAGGCTGCGCAGGTGACCACCGGCACCCGGATCTACCTGGCACGATTGGCCGGCGTTGCAGTTTTCGATCCGAGCGGCGACCAACTGGGCCGGGTCCGGGACGCGGTGGTCCGTCCGCGCGCCGAGGCCACCCGCTCGCCGCGGGTGACGGGTCTGGTGGTCGAGATCGTCCACCGACGCCGGATCTTCGTGCCGCTGGGCCGGGTCACCGCATTCGATCCGGACGCCGTGATGCTGAACACCGGGACGATCAGCCTTCGCCGCTTCGAGCAGCGCACCGGTGAACTGATGGCGCTCGGCGACATGCTCGACCGCCAGGTGACGCTCGCCGGTGATCCGCCGGTCCGCGCGGTCGTCGTCGACGTCGCGATGGAGCGGTCGCGCTCCGGCGAGTGGGAACTGGTCAAGGTCGCGGCCCGGGAGCACCTGCCGGGCATGCTCGGCCGCCGCCGCGGTCACCTCCGCCAGGTCGACTGGGGTGACGTCGAGGGCATCATCAGCAGCCAGGACCGGCAGGGTGCGGCCAACCTGCTCGCGGTGTTCGACCAGCTCCGCGCCGCCGACCTGGCGAAGGTGCTGCAGGGGCTGTCGGACAAACGCCGGGTCGAGGTCGCCGCCGCGCTCGGCGACGACCGGCTGGCGGACGTCCTGGAGGAGCTGCCGGAGGACGACCAGGTCGAGATCCTCGGCTCGCTCGACACCGAGCGGGCCGCCCACGTCCTCGAGGAGATGGACCCGGACGACGCCGCCGACCTGCTCGGCGAGCTACCCGAGTCGGAGCAGGAACGCCTGCTGGCGATGATGGAGCCGTCCGAGGCCGCTCCGGTCCGGCGGCTGCTCGACTACACCGAGGACACCGCGGGCGGGATGATGACGTCCGAACCGGTGATCATGCCGCCGGACGCGACCGTCGCCCATGCGCTGGCGCGGGTCCGTGACCCCGACCTGACTCCGGCGCTCGCGGCCCAGGTGTACGTCTGCCGGCCGCCCTCGGCGACGCCGACCGGTCGATTCCTCGGGATCGCCCACCTGCAGCGGCTGCTCCGGGAGGAGCCTGCCACTCTGGTCAGCGCCGTGGTCGACGCCGACCTCGACCCACTGAACGCCCACGCGACGCTCGCCCAGGTGGCGCACTACCTGGCGACGTACAACCTGGTCGCCGTTCCGGTGGTGGACGAGAACGACCGCCTGCTCGGCGCCGTCACCGTGGACGACGTCCTCGACCACCTCCTGCCGGAGGACTGGCGCGACCGGGACGGCTGAGGCACAGCAGTACCGAGCGCGAAGGAGGTGAACGGGAATGGCGGAGGTCGTCCGGCCCCGGAGCCGGCTGGACCAGCCCATCGAACGGCGCCGTCGGCTGCCCCGGTTCGATGCGGACGCGTTCGGGCGCGTTTCCGAACGGTTCGCGCAGTTCCTGGGCACCGGCACGTTCATCCTGATGCAGACCGTCATCGTCATCATCTGGGTGACGCTCAACGTGTTCGCCGTCCACCTGCGCTGGGACCCCTACCCGTTCATCCTGCTGAACCTGGCCTTCTCCACGCAGGCCGCCTACGCCGCGCCGCTGATCCTGCTCGCGCAGAACCGGCAGGCCGACCGGGACCGGATCTCGCTGGAAGAGGACCGCCAGCGGGCCCAAGCGGCGAAAGCCGACACCGAGTACCTGGCCCGCGAGCTGGCTGCGTTGCGGCTCGCGCTCGGCGAGGTCGCGACCCGCGAGTACCTTCGGTCGGAGCTCAGCCGGATCGTGGACGAACTGCGCGAGGCGCCCACCGCCGACGCCGACCTGGCCCGGCCCAGTGCCGACACTCGCCGGGTCGAGCGGCGCCCGACACCAGACGCCCGACGCGATCCCGAGCCCCGCCGCGCCAAACTCACCCGCTGACCGCTGCTCTTCCTGACAACGGCGGTGGAGCCCGCCGAGGGCGAGGCTGGCGTCCGCGCGCAAGGCCGCCTCGACCTTGCTGTGGTCTCGAGGCCTTGCGCGCGGCCGTCAGGCTCGTCCTCGGCGGGCCGTGCAGGCACGTAGCATGGTCGGCATGCCGCTCTCTTCAACGCTGCCCGCGGAAGCCGACATTCGGACGGCGCTCGCCGGAGTCAACGACCCCGAGATCCGCAAACCGATCACCGACCTCGGCATGGTCGAATCGGTGGCCGTTCACCCCGACGGCGTGGTCGAGGTCGCGGTCCTGCTCACCGTCGCCGGATGCCCGATGCGGGACACGCTGACGAACGACGTCACGGCCGCGGTCGCGAAGCTGGCCGGCGTCACGGGCGTCCGGGTGAACTTCGGCGTGATGAGCGACGCCCAGCGCAAGAACCTCCAGACGACGCTGCGCGGCGGCCAGACCGCCGAGCCGGTGATCCCGTTCGCGCAGCCCGGCTCGCTGACCCGGGTCTACGCGGTGGCGTCCGGCAAGGGCGGCGTCGGCAAGTCGTCGGTCACCGTGAACCTGGCGGCGGCGCTGGCCGCGCGCGGGCTGTCGGTGGGCGTCCTCGACGCCGACATCTACGGGTTCTCGATCCCCCGCATGCTCGGGGTGGAAGGGCGTCCGACCCAGGTCGAGCAGATGATCATGCCGCCGCAGTCGCACGGCGTGAAGGTGATCTCGATCGGTATGTTCACGCCGGGCAACACCGCGGTGGTGTGGCGCGGGCCGATGCTGCACCGCGCGCTGCAGCAGTTCCTCGCCGACGTGTTCTGGGGTGATCTGGACGTCCTGCTGATGGACCTGCCCCCGGGCACCGGTGACATCGCGATCTCGGTGGCGCAGCTGGTGCCGGGCGCGGAGATCCTGGTCGTGACGACGCCGCAGCAGGCCGCGGCGGAGGTGGCCGAGCGGGCGGGTTCGATCGCGCTGCAGACGCACCAGCGGCTGGTCGGTGTGGTGGAGAACATGTCCTGGCTGGAGCTGCCGAACGGCGAGCGGATGGACGTGTTCGGGTCCGGTGGCGGCGAGGCGGTATCCGCGGCCCTGAGCCGGACGCTCGGCGCGCAGGTGCCGTTGCTCGGCCAGATTCCGCTCGACCCGCGCGTCCGCGAGGGTGGCGACTCCGGCATTCCGCTGGTGCTCTCCGACCCGGACGCGGCGGCCGCCAAGGCGCTCAGCGGCGTCGCCGACAAACTAGCCGTCCGCCAGCGCGGCCTAGCGGGCATGTCCCTGGGCCTGACTCCGGCGGCCCGCCGCTAGTGCACGGCCCGCTCAGAACGACGCTGACAGGCGAGCGAGCCTCCTCGAGACAGCAAGCCAAAGGTCACGACGGAATTGGGAATGAGCCTCGCGCGCGAGCCTGCCCGCGGCCGGTCACGACTGAGCTTGGCGGCTCGCTCGACTGCCAGCCCCGCCCTGAGCGGGCTCAACGTTAGAACAAACAGCGCCCTTCGGCGCTGTTATGTGGCGTCGTCGTCGTAGCGGGCGGTACGGGACTTCGCAGGGTCGATCTGCGACTTGCCGTTCTTGGAGCCGCCCTCGTCCCGGTACGCCTCGGTCACCTCGTCGACGTGCGTCAGCTCCTCGAAGTCACGCATCGCGTCCTTCAGCGGCCTCCGCAGCGCGGCCTCGTCCTCCTCGGACAGCAGGTGCTTCCGGACGAAGCGCTTCGGGTGGAGGTCTTCGATCTCGAAGTCGGTGCCGAGCTCGTCCCGCAGCTCCGCACTGGCCCCCCGGGCCATCTGCCGGAGTGTCCGGAGCATCCGCCCCGCCTCACCGATCACCTTCGGCAGGCGGTCGGGCCCGAAAACGAAGAGCCCGATCAGCGCCAGGACGATGATCTCCCACCATCCGAGATTCTCGAACACCGTCGCTCCTCACCGCGGTCACCGCCGTGTGTCAGCTCGGTTCCTGGCCGCTCCCCGCAGCCTAATCCGTGCCCGGAAGGACCGGCAGACCGCCCGAGGCAACGGTTTGCTGTGTGCACCGATGGTAGGGCTAGCGTTGGCCGAGCGTCACCGTTGTCGTCACCGTCTTGCCGCCGCGCCGGTAGGTGACCCCCAACTTCTTGCCCGGCTCCTGCTTGCGGATCAGCGCGATCAGCGCCACGCCGTCCTCGATCGGGCGGTCGGCGAACTTCGTGACGATGTCCCCGGCCTTCAGCCCGGCCTTCTCCGCCGGACCGCCGGCGACCACCTTCGTCAGCGGCGCGCCCGCCGACGACTCGTCGGCGAGGTTGACCTCCGCGCCGATGACCGTCGTGCGTGCCTTACCGGTGGCGATGAGCTCCTCGGCGATGCGTTTCGCCTGGTTGCCCGGGATCGCGAACCCGATACCGATGTTTCCGCTGGACCCGGTCTGGCTGGGCACCGCCGCGATCGCGGTGTTCACACCGATCACCCGGCCAGCACCGTCGACGAGGGGACCGCCGGAGTTACCGGGGTTGATCGCCGCATCGGTCTGGATCGCGGCCAGGTACGCACTGTCTTCGTTGCCCTGGCTGGCGTCGCGGTCGCCGCCGGTCCGCACCGGGCGGTCGACCGCGCTGATGATGCCGCTGGTCACGGTGTCGGCCAGCCCGAGTGGCGAGCCGAAGGCCACGCTCGGATCACCGATCGCGATCTTGTCGGAGTCACCGAACTGGACCTTCTTGAGGCCGCTCTTCTGGATCTTCAGCACCGCGAGGTCGGACCCGGGATCGCGTCCGACGATCGACGCCGACGCCGACGACCCGTCGAAGAACACCACTCGCAGCGTGCCGCCGGCCGCGGCCGGTGCCGCCACGTGGTTGTTCGTCAGGATGTAACCCTCGTCCGAGATGACGAAGCCGGACCCGTTGCCGTTGCCACTCGCCGACCGGATCACGACGGTGACGACGCTCGGCTGCACCTGGTCGGCGATGCCGGCCAGCGACGTCGGTGGACGCTTCGCCAGCTCCGGCGTCGAGCCCGAGCTCTCGCCGAGCGAGAACGAGCTACCGGCGGTGCGAGCGGCCACCACGTAGCCGAGTGCGCCGCCGAGCAGTCCGGCGACGACCGCGACCACGATGGAGACCAGCATCATCGAGCCGAGGCCACCCCGGCGCGCGGGACCGTCACCCGGCATCGGAGGCCCGACGGGCGGGGGATTGCCGGGCGGCGTCGGCGCGAGCCATGCCGGTGCGGCCGACGGGTCGCGCCAGGGGTCCTGAGCGCCCGCCTGCGACCAGAACGGAGACCCGGGCGGAGCGCCGTTACCGGCGCCCGGAACGGCAGGTCCGCTGCCCGGTATCGGTGCGGTGGGGTACCCGCTGGAACGGGGCTGGGACGGCACCCCGGACGGCATGCCCGCGGACGGCATCCCTGCGGACGGCATCGCTCCGGACGGCATCCCCGCGGGCGTCGGCCCGGACGGGGGCGCGCCGGACGGCAGCGTTCCGCTGTTGTAAGCATCGGCGGCCGGCGCATACCCCGGGTCCGGCTGCGGGGAGATCCACGGCCCGCCGCTCCCCGGAGCCGACGACGCCGCAGGCGCTGACGTCGGTGCCTCCGCCGGTCGTCCGTCGACCCGGCTCGCGTCGGTCAAGGGGTACCTCCGCCTCGTCAACCCCCGGTCTCTGCCGCCGGGTGTTCCGTTCCAGTGTTGCTCGTCCGTCCACCTGCCGCAGGCCGTCCGGTGGGGGCCGCACCCTCTGGACGGGTGACACGACCGCGATAGCCGTGAACGAGCGCGTCAACTGAACGCTTTCATCACCGGCATTCTCCACGATCAAGCGACCTCAGCAGTCGCCGGTCGGAAAGCGGTCAGTGAAAAGGATCGACCCAGGATCCCACTCGCCGGATCCCCTTGCTCATCCGGGCGAGTACCCCGGTGTCCGCGGACACCGTGGGGAGCGTCTCGACGACCGTCGCCACCGTGGCGTCGGGGACGTCGGTGACCACCGTGTAGACCATGCCCGAGCCGGCCCAGCTCAGCTCTCGGTACAGGCCGCAGCGGAGATACACGTCCCGGTCGCCGATCTGGTGCCGGGCGAAGCCGGCCGGCCCGCTGGAGTCCAGCCGGCCGCGCTGGGCGAACAGCGACAGGGCGAACAGACCGTCGGAGTAACTCAGCTGGACGGACCGGTCGGCGCCGGTGCCGACCGTCCGCGCGCACACCTGCGTCAGCCCGGCGAGCTGGCGCCCCGGGAGATCCCAGCCCGCTCGCACCAGCTCGGCCAGCTCGTCGTCGGAGAGTCCGTCGTCGCACTCGTCGGCCGCCGGGGACGCCGAGGGCTCCGGGGTCGCCGCCACCGGCTTCGCGTCGGTGGGCGCCAGCACGGTCAGGCCGGTGAACGTCGACCGCCGGATGACCCGGCCCGCCGTGTCGAGCAGTTCGCGCTGGACGGCCAGCCCGGTCGCGTCGTCCAGCCAGAGCCGCCCGACGGTCGTGCCGCTCAGCCGCAGGACGTCGATCCGGGTCACCGGCCGGTCCAACATCCGCTCGGCGGCCCGGATCTCGATCCGGTAGGCCTGGGTGAGCGTCGCGAGCGTCTCGTCGGAGAGGTCGAGCCTGCCCTCGGCCGTGATGATCTGCCCGCCCCGCTCGCCCGCCGGGCTCCGCCCGGAGCCGTCGTTCGCGATGACCGTGACGCCCTGTCCGGGCACGTTGCGGACGAACGCGGTCGTCGTCACCTGACCCCAGCGGGACCAGCTGCGGAAGAGCTTCGTGCCCTGGTAACCGATCTGGGCCTGCGCCAGCCCGGCCCGGCGGAGGAGGTCGAGCGCACGCCGCTCGCCCGCGCCGAGCGTTCGCGTGCTGCCGGTGAAGGCAGGCGCGCTCCGCAGCGTCGAGCCGCCGCCGGACTTACCGGCGCCGGTCGTCTCCACCGGCGCCGGGACGAACAGGTAGACGCCGGTCGAGCAGACCACGGCGCCGAGCGCACCGGCGCCCATCACGAGCACGAGGCGACGGGCCGCTCGCAGCAGCCCGGCGCGCGGATCGACCAGCTTCACTCGTCCGTGTCCGCGACGTCGACGACGGATGCTTCCCGGTCACCGCCGGGTACTCCACCGGTCACGGCACCGTGCTCCTTGACGTAGGTCTGCACCGGCGGGCTCACCGTGCTGGGCTGCTGGTCGCCGCCGAGAACGACGACGGTGGAGAGGCTGATCGCGAACGCCGCCACACCACCGACCGCGGTCGCCACCACGCTGCGCCGGAGCCGTCGTCCACTGGGACGGGTGACCCCCGGGCGACGTCCGGCGGGACGCCGACGGCCGGGTGCGGCGACGGCGGCCGGACGCCGGGTAGCCGACGGGCGACCCGCAGGTGCCACCGACCGAAAGCTCGCTTCCAGGCGGAGCGGTGGTGGGGTCAGCGCCGGGGTGGCCCGGTCCGTCGGAGTGGTATCGGGCAGCGCGCGCAGCCGGTTGAGTAGCGAATCCGGGCACGGCGGCGCTTCGAGCCTGGCCAGCCGGGCCTTGACCTGGCGGTGGCCGTCGACCTCCGCGCGGCACTCCGCGCAGTGGGCGAGATGAACGAGGACCCGGTCACGGGTCGTCAGGTCGAGCGCGTCGTCCGCGAAGGCGGACGCGAGCTCACCGAGGTGCGGGTCTCGGCGGGGACCAGTCACGACATTCCATCCACAGAGCTCTCGGCGTCGGCACCACCGTCGGCGCCGTAGGAGGAACTGCGGGGGGCTCGGTGCGCCAGTGCCTCACGCAACTGGCTACGGCCGCGGTGAATCCGGCTGCGGACCGTACCGAGCTTCACGCCCAGCGTCGCGGCGATCTCCTCGTAGGAGAGGCCTTCGATGTCGCACAGGACGACCGGGGCGCGGAAGTCCGGCGGCAACGCGGCCAGCGCACGCTGGACGTCGTCGTCGAGATTCTCGTCGACGAAAACCTGCTCCGGGCTGCGCTCCCGGCCGGGAACGCGCTCGGCGTCGTCAGGCAGTGCCTCGAAGCGGATCCGGGCGCGTCGCCGCGCCAGGTCCAGGAAGAGGTTGGTGGTGATCCGATGGAGCCACCCCTCGAACGTGCCGGGGCGGTACCGGTCGAGCGCGCGGAAGACCCGGACGAACACCTCTTGGGTGAGGTCTTCGGCGTCGGGCCGGTTGCCGGTCAGCCGGTAGGCCAGCCGGTAGACGCGGGCGGAGTGGTCGCGGACCACCTCGTCCCACGCCGGCGGGTCCCAGTTGACCGCCTCGGTGAATCCGGCCTCGGTCGGGACGGTCTCCGCCGGTGCGGCCTCGTTCTCAGCGGGACCGGAACCGTTGGTCTCAACGGGGTCCTCGGAGGACCCAGTAGGCGTGCCCACCGCGACCTCCTTCACAGGCGCTACCGGTGTGATCACCATTGTGCCCGGGCCCTCCCACTCTTGCCTGCCGCGCGACCGTCTGCCTCGTCGTGCTGTGCTTCCTGCCTGCCAACGGATCGCGGGTCGGGCGCGTTCCCCTACCCTGTCCGAGGCGGTGCTGGGACGGGAGGACTGTGATGGATGCCTCAGCGCACCCTGACACGTCCTCGTTTCCCTCCAGACCCGGCAATTCGGCCGGAGGTCACGGGCTGGGCCGGTTGGACGTCGCTGCCGAGGACGCGATCCTCGCCGCGGCGCGCGCCCGCGCGGACGAACTCGGCTGCCTGGCGCTCTCTCCGGAGTGCGGTGCCGCGCTGCGGGTCCTCGCCGCCGCGCTACAGGCGAAGGCGGTCGTCGAGGTGGGCACCGGCACCGGGGTGAGCGGCCTGTGGGTGCTCCGCGGCATGCGTCCGGACGGAGTCCTCACGAGCATCGACGCCGAGGCGGAGCTCCAGGGGGCCGCCCGGCTCGCGTTCCGGGAAGCCGGCGTGCCTGCCAGCCGCGCCCGGCTGATCAACGGCCGGGCGCTGGAGGTCCTGCCCCGGCTGGCCGATGGCTACTACGACCTGGTGCTGATCAGCGACGCTCCGGTCGCCGAGTACCCGGACTACCTGGTCGAGTCGCTACGCCTGCTGCGGCCGGGCGGCGCGGTGGCGTTCGGCGGCGTCTTACTCGGCGGTCGGGTGGCCGACTCCAGCGTCCGCGACCCGATCACGGTGGTGCTCCGCGAACTGCTGCGGACGATCCGCGACCACCAAACCCTCACGCCGGCGATCCTGCCGGTCGACGACGGCCTGCTGGTCGCAGTGAAGCGAGCCGGATAACGCTCAGGGGACGACGACCGGCTGGCCCTTTCCGAGCACCACCACACCACTGTCGCTGACCCGGTAGTGGTGCCGGTCGAACTCCTCGTCCACACCGATCCGGGCACCCGGCGGCACGACCACGTTCTTGTCCAGGATCGCCCGGCGCACGATCGCGCCTTCCCCGATCGTCACTCCGTTGAGCAGAACCGACTCCGAGACCTGTGCCTTTCCCGCCACCAGGACGCCGGGCGAGAGCACCGAGTCGCGGACCTCTCCGGTGACGATGCACCCGGCCGAGATGATCGACTCGATGGCCCGCCCGGTGAGCGCGAACTTGGCCGGCGGCAGCTGCGGCATCGAGGTCAGGATCGGCCAGGCCCGGTTGTAGAGGTTGAACACCGGGTGGACGGACGCCAGGTCGCGGTGCGCCTCGTAATACGAGTCGAGCGTCCCGACGTCGCGCCAGTAGCCGCGGTCGCGCTCGGTCTGGCCGGGCACCTCGTTGTCGGAGAAGTCGTAGACCGCGGCCTCGCCCTTGCCGACCAGCGTCGGGATGATGTTGCCACCCATGTCGTGCGCCGACGCGGGGTCCTCCGCGTCCAGCCGGAGCGCCTCCAGCAGCGTCTTCGTCGTGAAGACGTAGTTGCCCATCGAGGCGTAGGCGACCTCGGGGTCGTCCGGTACTCCCGGCGGGTCGGCCGGCTTCTCCAGGAACTGGGCGATCGTCCGGCCGTCGGCGGCGGTCTCGATCACGCCGAACTCAGTCGCCTCCCTGCGCGGCACCCGGATGCCGGCGACAGTCACCCCCGCGCCGGAGAAGACGTGCTGCTCGATCATCTGTGCCGGGTCCATCCGGTACACGTGGTCGGCACCGAACACCGCGATGTACTCCGGGTCCTCGTCGTAAACGAGGTTCAGCGACTGGTAGATCGCGTCGGCCGAACCGGTGTACCAGCGCGGACCGAGCCGCTGCTGCGCCGGGACCGGAGTCACGTAGTTCCCGAGCAGCGTGCTCATCCGCCACGTGGTGGTGACATGTCGGTCGAGCGAATGGGACTTGTACTGCGTCAGCACGCAGATCTTGCGGATATCCGCGTTCACCAGGTTCGACAGGACGAAGTCGATCAGCCGATACGGACCGCCGAACGGAACCGCGGGCTTCGCCCGGTCCGCTGTCAGCGGCATCAGCCGCTTGCCCTCGCCACCCGCCAGGACGATGCCGAGAACTGAACGTGTCACCGAGCCACCCACCATAGTGCGACCCTAGTTCCCCGCGGTCCGCACTCCTAGTCGCCTTCGTGGCCCTCGGTTTAACAGCTGCGAGACATATTCGGAACCGAGCGCACCAGTCACCCACTGGACACTCCGGCCCCGTACCCTCCGCCCGGCAGACCGCCTCCGAATATGCCTCGTGCGAGACATATTCGGAACCGAGCGCACCAGTCACCCACTGGACACTCCGGCCCCGTACCCTCCGCCCGGCAGACCGCCTCCGAATATGCCTCGTCGACACACGGGGGAACCGACGCGTGCCCGTGGGCGAACCGGTACGACGCCGTAGGGTGAGCGCATGCGCGTCGCGGTTCTGACGAACGAGTATCCCCCCGAGGTGTACGGGGGTGCGGGCGTTCACGTCGACTTCCTCGTCCGCGAGCTCCGCCGCCTGGTGGAGGTCGAAGTGCACTGCTTCGGCCAGCCCCGTAAGGACGCCCGTGCTTACCTCGCGCCGAGCGAGCTGGCCGACGCCAACGGCGCGCTGCGGGCGCTCGCGATCGACCTGCAGATGGCCGACGGGGTGGGCGACGTCAGCGTCATCCACTCGCACACCTGGTACGCCAACCTCGGCGGCCACTTGGCGAAGCTGCTGCACGACCGGCCGCACGTCGTCACGGCACACTCGCTGGAGCCGCTACGCCCGTGGAAGGCCGAGCAGCTCGGCGGCGGGTACCGGATCTCGTCCTGGGCCGAGCGGACCGCCTACGAAGCCGCCGACGCGGTGATCGCGGTCAGCAACGGCATGCGCGACGACGTGCTCACCGCCTACCCGCGACTGGACCCCGGACGGATCCACGTCGTCCACAACGGCGTCGACACCGAGCTGTACTCCCCCACCGGCGACGACGCCGCGCTGGAGAAGGTCGGCATCGACCAGGACCGCCCCTACGTCCTGTACGTCGGACGGATCACCCGGCAGAAGGGCATCACGCACCTGCTGGCCGCGGCCGAGCGGCTGGACCGGGACGTCCAGATCGTGCTCTGCGCGTCCGCGCCGGACACCCCGGAGATCGCCGCCGAGGTCACCGAGCGGATCGACCACCTCCGGACGGGTGGGCACACGGTGCTGCACGAGACCGAGATGCTGGCGCGCGAGGAAGTCATCTCGCTGCTCAGCCACGCTGCGGCGTTCGTCTGCCCGTCGGTCTACGAGCCGCTGGGCATCGTGAACCTGGAGGCGATGGCCTGCCGGGCTCCGGTCGTCGCGAGCGCGGTCGGCGGCATCCCCGAGGTGGTGCAGGACGGCGTCACCGGGCTGCTCGTGCCGTACACGCCGGACGACCTGCCCGGCTTCGAGGCGGGGCTGGCCGAGGCGCTCGGATCGATCGTGAGCGACCCGCTGCGCGGAAGCGCCCTGGGCCGCGCCGGCCGCCAGCGTGCCGTCGACCTGTTCAGCTGGGAAGCGATCGCCGAGCAGACCGCCACGGTCTATATGAGCCTGGGTTAGAGGGCGGCCCGCCCTGGGCGGGCTCCAGGTTCAAGCGAACCAGGCTTCGCCGCGTCAGAGGGTTTCCAGGTAGCGGGACAGAGTGCGGGCTCCCCAGCCGGTCGCGCCCTTGGTGAGCTCGTCGTTCGGGCCGTCGGACCAGGCCGGACCGGACATGTCGATGTGGACCCAGCGGTCCCGCGCCTCGCCGGTGAACGGGCGGAGGAACAGCGCGGCGGTGGCGGTCTGCGCACCACGTCCGCCGCTGTTGTTCGCGTCCGCGACGTCCGAGTCGATCTGCTCCAGATAGTCCTCGGGCAGCGGCAGCTGCCACACCCGCTCACCGGCCCGCTCGGCGGCCTCGAACAGCGCCTTCGCCAGGTCGTCGTTCTCCGAGAACAGCGCCGCGGTGCGCTTGCCGAGCGCGACCGACTGCCCGCCGGTCAGCGTCGCCAGGTCGATGAGGACGTCCGGCTGCATGGTCGCGACCGCGTACGCCAGCACGTCGCCGAGCACCATCCGGCCCTCGGCGTCGGTGCTGAAGATCTCCGAGGTGCGGCCACCGTAGTGGCGGACGACGTCGCCAGGGCGGTAGGCGGTACCGCTGGGCATGTTCTCGGCGAGCGGTACCAGCACGGTCACCCGCAGCGGCACCTTCAGCGCCGCGGCGGAGAGCACCGCTCCGACCACGGCCGCACCGCCGCCCATGTCCTTCTTCATCATCTGCATGCCCTGCGCGGGCTTGATCGAGATGCCGCCGGTGTCGAACGTGATGCCCTTGCCCACCAGGACGACGTGGCGCAGCGTGTGCAGCTCGACGCCGTCCGGCGCCCACCGCAGCTCCAGCAGGCGGGGGCCGCGCGTCGAACCACCGCCCACCGCGAGCATTCCGCCGAAATCGTTCGCGGCCAGCCACTCGGGGTCGCGGACCTGGGCGTCGATTCCGAGTGCGGTGGCCGCCTCGACCGCCTGCTCGGCGAACCACTCCGGCGACTTGATGTTGCTGGGCGTGTTCACCAGGTCACGGGCGAAGGTCGTCCCGTGGGCCACGGCTTCGGCGCGCGCCCTGGCGTCCTCGAAACGCGAGGGGTCGTCGACGACGATCCGGACCGTCGTCAGCGTGGCGGGCTTGGGGTCCGACGCCAGCGTGAACCGGTACGACGCCAGCAGCGCACCCTCGAACAGCCCGCGAACGGCGTCCGGGGAGGCGTCGGACGGCAGCACGAAGGCGATCTCCGGGTCCCCGGACGCGGCCCGCACCAGCGCCGCACCGGCCTTGCGCCAGTCCGCTTCGGCGCCCTCCCCGGTGCCGACCAGCAGGACGACCGCCGGTGATCCACCCGGCAGTGGGAGCGTGGACACCTCGCCGGCCTTGCCCTTCGCCGGCGGTTCGGGACGCCGCTCGTCGCCCAGCCAGGCGGCGAGCGTGTCGCCGAGTCCGGCGGGCAGCGGGTAGGCGGTGGGGAGCAGTCGAGCGGGCTCGGCCCGCTCCTCGGCGTCCTCCGCGTCCACGGTTGCCTCGGGCACCGCGTCGGGCGTGTCCGCGAAGGCGTCCGGAGCGTGCGTGGCGGCGTCCGGCGTGGCCTCGTTCGGCGCCGTGGGCAGCGCGAGCACCACCGGAAGCGGGCCGCCGGTCAACTCCGTGACAGCCACCAGTCGGACGTCGAGCACGCTGGCTCCTCCCGGTCAGTAGTTCGCGAACGCCAGGGTCTCATTCTGCTCGCGCGGCCTGCTTCCTGAGCACAGGCGGGGCCGAACAGCGGCAGGCCGACGCGTCGGTCGTCGACAGCACGGCCGATGGGTAACCCGCCGTCGGGCAAAACGACAGCCGGCCCGGCCTGCACGGGTGCGGCTCCGTGCGAGCTGGGCCGGCTGCGGGCGGCGTTCTAACCTGCGACGTTCTTCAGAGCGTCCCCAAGCGCGCTGGCCTCGTCGGCCGACATCTCGACGACTAGGCGTCCGCCGCCCTCGAGCGGTACGCGCATCACGATGCCGCGGCCCTCCTTGGTGACTTCGAGCGGACCGTCACCCGTCCGCGGCTTCATGGCCGCCATCTCGTGCTCCCCTCGACCGGTGACCGTCGGTGCTAGTACGGTCACTCTTTGCAGGCTCGCTGGATCTCACGTGCCCGGGACATCTCACTACTGTCTTATTCTCGCCCATACCTGCTGGCGTCCCAAACTCGACCCGGCTAAACACAGTGGACTAGCACGCGCCGGACCTGCACAAAAGAGGTCGGCCACGGTCCGCACGGGGTCTCCGCCGCGTACCGGGGGCCGACAGCAAGGCGAAAAAGATCGAAGAATGTCCTACGCCGCGCCTGCGTGACAGCCAACGATGTGGTCATCGACCATACCGGTTGCCTGCATCAACGCGTACGCAGTGGTGGGACCCACGAAGCGGAATCCGCGTCGGCGCAGGTCCTTGGCGAGGGCCACCGACTCCGGTGACGTGGCGGGCACGTCCGCCCGGGTGCGCGGCCGGGGGCGCGGCGGTGGCGCGAACGACCAGAGCAGCGCGGAGAGCCCGTCGGGGAGCTGCGCGGCGAGCCGCGCGTTGCCGATCGCGGCGTCGATCTTCGCCCGGTTGCGGATGATCCCGGTGTCGGCGAGCAGCCGCTCGACGTCCGACTCGTCGAACGCCGCAACGGCAGCCACCGAGAAGCCGGCGAACGCCCGCCGGAAGCCCTCCCGACGGCGCAGGATCGTGAGCCAGGACAGGCCGGACTGGAACGCCTCCAGGCACAGCCGTTCGAACAGCGCGTCGTCCCCGGCGAGGCGGCGGCCCCACTCCTGGTCGTGGTAGGCGACGTAGTCCTCGGCCGCGCCCGCCCAGGAGCAGCGAAGCCGGTCGTCGGGCCCGCGCAGCAGCCCGACCTCCGCCAGCGCCACGGCGTCGGCGTCGCTCATCGCCGTGCGGCGGACCCGCTGGTGCGGGCGACGTAGCGGCGGAAGCGCCGGAGCCCGACCGCCAGAGCCGCGGCGGCGAGCGGGCGGACCAGTGGCCACACCCGCGCGCCGAACTTCCCGAGCGGCAGGTGCAGGTCCTCGCTCCACGTCATCGCGGTGCGGTCTGCACCCCGTTCGACCAGCCGAAACGCTCCCGGCCCCCGAACCAGCCGCCCGACGTGCACCACGTCGACGCGATGCGGTGGCTCCCACGTCACGACGTGGAAGACGTCCAGGAAGCCGACCCTGCGGTTGAGGAAACCGAGCCGCACGCCGGTGAACGCATGTACGACGCTGCCCGGGCTCCGCCCGTCGCCGCGCACCACGCGGACGTCGGTCAGCGGGATCCAGCGAGCCTGAGCCGGCCAGTCGGTTGCGGCCGCGAACACGGTCTCGATGTCCGCGTCGACGACGACGTCGACCGCCAGCCGTCCCGGGCCGGATACGGCGAGCTCGGCGGGGATGTCCGCCGGCACCGGGGCGACGCCGGACGGCACCGTCACCGGCCCCGGCCGGAGCGCGGCACGGCGACCTCTGCCTCGTCCGCGCGGGGGTCGTCCGCGGGGGCATCGTCGGCGCGGGCGTCGTCCGCGCGGGGGTCGTCCG